>JAQULS010000199.1 GCA_028749235.1 Acidobacteriota bacterium
TCTCCCAGGTCGGCGTGGCACTCGCCGAGGAGGTTCAGCACCTCGGCGACGTTCCCGCGCAGCGACAGGGAGCGATTCAGCCACGTCACCGCCTCCCGGGCTTGGCCCGCTCCGCGGGCCGCCCGCCCCAGCGTCTCAAAGAACTCAAAGTCCGCGTCCTTCGACTCGGCCGACGGCAGAAGGACCGCCAGGGCTTTGACCGGATTCCCCGCGGCCAAGAGCGCCTTGGCGTAGCCGACCGCGTAGGGAACCACGGCCGGCTCCGCCGTCGCGGCCCTGCCCAACGCGGCCGCGGCCGATTCCGTTCGACCCGTATTCAAGGCCTGCATCCCCAGCGCGTAATCGATCGCCGGATCCCCCGCGGGGGGGAGCGGCTGGGCCAAGGGCCATAATCCCGGCACGGAATCGGCCGTCAGCAGCACTTCGGTCTGGGCGGCCAGGATCTCGCGTCCCTCGCCGTCCGCGAGTCCCGCCCGCAAGGTATAGGCCGCGGCCGCCAGCTTGTCGGCCGCGATTTCCTCGACCACAATCTCAGGCTCCGGATAATCCTTGAGAGCCCGCTCGTCGCTCCAGAGCGTCCGGCCCTCGCTCGACAAGGCGAACCGCATGCGCCCCTCGGCCTTCAGGGCGTCGGTCAAGCCCCGCAATTGCATAAAGGCGAAAAATTTCGACTTTTCCGGAAAGACGTTGTTGACGGACGGATAGACCTGGACGCGGCCGGCCTGGAAGGCGCGGATTTCGCCTGCGGCCGACGCATCCCGGAAAACCTTGCGGGTCAAAATCAGCGGGCTCATGCCCAGTCCCCCCGGGCCTGGCACCTCGATCGCCTTTTCGACCGTGGTGAACTCCTTGGTCGCCAGGTTCTCCAGGAGGAGAGACAGCGTCCATTTCCCCGGGATCACCGGCACGGCGTCGTAGAGCTGGAAGGAGCCGGCCTGCAGGCGTTTGAGCTCCTCGATCTGCAAGTCGATGGGAATCGAATTCTCCCGCTGGAAGACCGTCTTTCCCGCGGCATCGGAAAGCCGCAGCGTCGTCCGCAGGTCGGCCAGATAATGGTCCTCGTACCGATCGAGCGAAATCGTCTCCGGGACGAGAACGATATGGAGGAACGGCACGCCGCCCGGGCCCTCCAGGACGGCCACGGCGGTACGGTTCCCGATGAACTTGACCGAGTAGCTGACTTCGACGACCGGCTTGTGGTCCAGGATGGCCAGGGCGTAATCGTCCTTGATCTTCTTCTGCGGATAGCCCTGGATCTCGGCCAGAAGCTTGGATGAGGGAACACGAAGGCTGTATCCCTTGAGCCCGGGAATGTTCGATGTCGTCATTTCGATAACGGTATCGAGCATTTGCTCCCCCAGAAAGCTGATGGCTCCCGCGTCCCATTCGTCCCAGTCTTCGGGCATGGCGTCTTTATTGAGCACGGCGCGCACTCCGGCGCTGGGATTGGCGGCCGTATCCTCGGGCTTGTTCCTGTCTTGATCCTTGTCCGTTCGCCGGGGAGCCGGCATCAGGTCCTTGGGCGAGTTGGCGATCGGGTCGTAGATCATGTAATCACCGCCGCCTCCCCGCTGGTAAAAAAGAATCCGATACAACCGGGCTTGGCCGAAGGCCGGATAGCCCTGAAACGTCCAAATCTCGATCGGGAAGACGTCGCTGGCCGTAATCCTCTGGACGTCGAGGGGCGAACCGAGGGTGATATAGATCCGGCCGCGTTCGGTCTTGCGGCCCGGGCTCGGGACTCCGCGCGCGAACGTCTTGTCGGCGAACCCCAGCCGGCGATAGTGCTCGTCCTTGAACTCGTTGCGCAGCGTGCCCGGAGTCGGGTCGCGCTGGCGCCAGAACTCCTCGATCAGCCCGTCCCGGTCGGCGTCCGTCTCCAGCTTTTTGAAGACGTCGCGCTCCACGGGCGTGATAATATAGGCCACCTCGTCCTCGAGCCAGGCCTTGTGCTTGGCCGACAAGGGCGTGTTTTGGGCCCATCCGAAAGCCGGAAGAGCGGTTGAGATCGAGACGGCCAGGAGGATTATCGACGCTGTTTTCATCTTCCTCCCTCCTTAGAAGCGGACCCGGACGCCCACGTTCAGGCTGAAGCCCGAGGAATCGAGGGCCGCTTCGGCGGCCCCCGAGCCCGGATTTTCCGGAGACACCATCAGAATCGGGAACGTGTCCCTGGTCGTCGAATACAGGCGGCCCTCGATTTCGCCGTCATCGAGCGTCCAACCGCCGTAGCTCCAGACGACCGTCTTTTCCGTTCCTTCCCATCCGGCGGGATGGACGTAACGGTAAGCGGCTTGCAGGACAAGCGCGGCCCGAGCATTCAACCGGACGTCCAGGTCCAAGGCGGCAAACGCCCCCAGAGCCGTTTGGTGGACCTTGATGTAGTACGAGTTGTCGTGCATCGCTCCCAGGTCGTTGACATACTCATAGCTCACGCCCCGATCGTATTGGAAGGAAGAGAAGAAGACGGCGGGCCCGGCCGATATCGCGAGATCGACCGGCCCCCCGGCCAGAATCCCGTAACGAAGGGCCGGCCGGACCGCGAAGGTCCGCAAGACGGGCGTGGAATAAGCGCTCCGGTCGAGGGCATTGTCGGCGAACTCAAATTTATTGAACCTCTGGGCTTGGCCGTAATCGCCGATCACCCCCACGGCGAGCCGGGACCGCAGGCGCCAGAAGAACCCGATCGTGAACTGCCCGCCGCCGTTCAGGTCGTGATGGTACTCGTTCTTGGGCGCATATCCGAGACCCGTGAGCATGGCCTTCATCTCGTCGTAGAGGCCGCGGGTTCCGGCGTCCAAGTCGCCTCCCCCGAACAGGATGTAGCCTCCGGTCAGGAAGACATCCAGGCCGATTCCCGCGAACGTGCTCTCTTCGCTCCAGAAATCGCGGCTGACCTTGGCTGTTTCCTTGAGCACCTCCACGTCGGTCACGGCGATGTAGCCGACCATGGAGACAGCCTCCTTCTCGAGATCCGGAACGATGCGGCACCAGGCGCCTTCGGCCTCGTAGGACGTCAAGACCGTGCCGAGTTTAAGAACGGCGATGACGGGGCTTTCCGCCCCGGGCTTCAGATGGACCGCGGCGTTTTCGACCTTGACCCGCAGCTTGCGTTCGACGGCCTGGAAGCCGGGAACCGCGAATGCGGAAACCGCCGCGCCGCAGACCGCGGCGAGAACGAGGAAGAGGGGAATGAAGGAACGGAACGGATCGAAGACAGACCGGCATATTCTCATACAACAAACCTCCCCGAGAGCGGCCTGCCTTTCAAAGACAAGCTATCTCAGTTTAGCTTCGGATGTCAAACTTTTCATTGAATGCGGCCCACGGGGTCAGGTCTAGAGATTCAAGATTTCTGACAACCGCAGTTGTCATTTCATCCACGAATGGAAGCGAATCTTGAATCTCTAGACCTGACCCCTTACCTTATCGGGAAGTGGTGCGGCGTCCGCTCCTCGCTGCGATCGGTGGCCGGCGGCGGCTCCGGCGAAAACGAGGCGATTTCGGCCCGCAGCTCCGGCGTCATCTTGATGTCGGCCGCAGCCAGAACATCCTTGAGCTGGGCGGTGTCGCGGGCGCCGATGATCGGCGCCGTCACCGCGGGGTGACCGCCGACCCAGGCCGCGGCCAGCGCGGCCGGATGGACGCCCAGCCGGGCCGCCGTCTCTTGCAATCGGTCGGCCGTCTCCAGCATCCAGCCGTCGCCGTATCGGACCTGGTAGATCTTGTGCTCGGTCATCCGCCCGGACGCCGGCTTGCGGCCGACGCCGTACTTGCCGCTCAACAGGCCGCCGGCCAGCGGGCTGTAGGTGATGACCCCCAGCCCCTCGGCCAGGGCCATGGGCAGGATCTCGGCCTCGGCCTGCCGCTTGATCAGGTTGTACATGGGCTGCAGGACCGCAGGCGGCGCCCAGCCGTGCAGCGCCGCCAGTCCCAGGGCCTTCTCCACTTGCCAGGCCGCGAAATTGCTGGCCGCCGGGTAGAGGATCTTGCCTTGCCGGACCAGGTCGTCCAGCCCGCGCAGAGTCTCCTCGAGCGGCGTGCGCTCGTCGAAGCGATGGATAAAATAGACGTCGATCCGGTCCGTGGCCAGGCGCCTCAGGCTTCCCTCGACCGCGCGGGCCAGGTGAAGCCGCGAGGCGCCCCCGGCGTTCGGGCCCTCCCCCGTCGGAAAATAGAACTTGCTGGTGACGACGACGTCTTCGCGGCAGTCGCGGATGAGACGGCCGAGGATCGTCTCTGATGCCCCGCCGGCGTAGAGGTCGGCGCAGTCGAAAAAGTTGATTCCGGCTTCGCGGCAGGCCCGGAACAAGGCGGCCGACTCGGCCTCATCGGCCTCCTTGCCGAAGGTCATGGTCCCGAAGCAGAGAGACGAAACACGCACGCCCGTCCGGCCCAGAAAGCGATACTCCATCAGTCCGCGCCCCGGCTTATTCGACGCCGGTCACGATGGTCAGGGCCAGCGTCTTGGTGTTCTTGCCGAATGTCAGGTTGATGACCGCGGCCCCCTTGCGCGCCTGGGTGATGGCCCCGTCCGGGATGGACATGGAGGTGATGATCTCGTAGCCCGCCGCCTTGATCTTCTCGACATACTGGACGTAGGCGTTCTCTTCGATATCGCTCATGGCGATCGTCCAGGTCTTGCCTTCGCCCTGGGCGCCGCGCAGGGTGGCCGTGATCTTCCCCGCCTCGAGCTTCGGCACGTCGCCCGGTACGTCCGCCGGCCACTTGCCCCCCGCGGCCGAGAATTCGCTCGTGCCTTGTTCGGTTTTAACCGTCATTTTGTTGCCGGAGATGTCGATATCGGCCTTCCCTTCGTCGGTCTTGACCGATATCTTGCCGCCGCTCAAATCGACGTCGGCCTTGCCGCCGGAGGCCTTTTCCATGGCGTTTTCGATGGCCTTTTCGGCCCGCGTTTCATTTGCTTTCCGGCAGGCTCCGGCCAGGAC
>JAQULS010000061.1 GCA_028749235.1 Acidobacteriota bacterium
CGGCGCGAGGCCCGCAACCGGATCCATTTCGTGCGCAAGAATCCCGAGCTGTCCCTGGCCCGCTGCCGCCTGGCCCTGGGCCTGCGGGCGGGGATCAGCCTGGTCATGGCCGTCCGCGAGGCCAGCCCTTATTACGCGGCCCGGGCCGCCGGATCGCTTGTCGGAATGCTACAATCCCAGCCCTGGTCGCGCCGGGAGCCGGGCCGCGAGGCCGGGCGAAAGTCAAAGCGATGAACAGAAAAAAGATTCTTGTCTCCGCCTACGCCTGCAATCCCACCAGTTCGCTCCAACTTCATCCGGGCGAGGACATCACCGGCTGGAGGCTGGTCGGACAGATCCGCCGGTTTCACGACGTCTCGGTCATCACCCACTCCTACAACCGGGACGGAGTGGAGAAGGCCCGGGCTGAGGGGGCCTACCCGGACGTGCACTTCCATTTCCTGGACCTCGGCCGGCCGGCCGGCCTCCTCTACAAGATCGAGTTCGCCCAGCGCATTTACTATTATCTCTGGCAGATCGCGGCCTTGCGGCTGGCCAGGCGCCTTCATCGCGGCGAGCGTTTCGACCTGGCCCACCACGTGACGTTCGGCAACGACTGGCTGGGGAGCTGGATCGGAGCGTTTCTTCCCGTTCCCTACATCCACGGCCCGGTCGGCGGGGGGCAGCGCACGCCCAAGCCCCTGCTGGCCGAGTACACCGGGTACGGCCGCTTCGCGGAGATGGTCCGGCAGTCGGCCCAATGGGTCGGCCGGCACGACTGCGTCCGGAAGCGCTGCCTGGGGCGGGCCAAGGCCATCCTGGTCTGCAACGAGGAGACGCGGCTCCGGATTCCCGCCGCCGATCGGGCCAAGACCTTCTTTTTCCCGGTCAACGGGATGTCGCGCGACGACCTGGACCTGATCGATCGCAGCGCCGCAAGCGCCGGACCGGCCGTCGGGGGAACATTCCGCGTCCTGACGGCCGGGCGGCTTCACCGGCTGAAGGGCTTCGCCCTGGCCGTGAAGGCTTTCGGCCGTTTGGCCGAGCGGCGGCCCGATTCGGAGTTCCGGATCGTCGGCAAGGGTGAGGAGGAGGCGGCGATCCTGGCGGCGGCCCGGGAAGCGGGCGTCGAAGACAAGGTCAAGCTCATCCCGTGGCTGCCCCGGACCGAGCTTCTCAAGACCATGGCTTCGGCGGATGTCCTCCTTTTCCCCAGCTTCCGCGACGGCGGCGGGGCGGTCGTGGTCGAGGCCATGGCGGCCGGCAAGCCGGTCGTGGTCGTCGACTCGGGGGGGCCCGGATCTCACATCGATCCGGCCTGGGGCATCAAGGTCGCGCCGGATACGCCCGAGGTCACGGCCGGCCGCCTGGCCGACGCGCTGGACCGGCTCGCTTCCGATCCCGGCCTGCGGGACCGGCTGGGCCGGGCGGCCCGGCGGCGGGTGGAAGAATTCTATCTGTATGATCGGGAAGGCGAACGGATGATGGAGATCTATAAGTTCGCCTGGGGAGAAGGAAAGGCGCCCAAGGCATGACCTACGCCGCGTTTCTCTGGGGACTTATCTGGGCCGGGATGTTCACCGGCCTTTATAACGCCACCGCCATCCTCATGCACAAGAGCACCCTGAACTACATCCAGGGCGCACGGGCTTTCCTCCCGCTCGCGGCGGTCTACCTGGGGTTGGTCTGGCTCCTGGCCAAGCGGCCGAAATTCCAGTTTGTCGGAAATCCCATCGGCTATTTGTTCGGATACTGCTTCATCGGCCTGGCCTCGTCCCTCTTCCTCTCTCCCCAGCCGGTATCCTCGATGTATTGGCTGGGCCTCTACGCCGCCCCCATCCTGGTCGTCTGGTACTGTCTGGACAAGACCGAGTCGCGGGCTTATCTCCGGCTCCTCATGCGGATCAACTATATTTTCTTCTTCCTCCTGGTACTGATCATCATGCCGGAGTCCCTGCGGGTGGGTTGGGGGAACCTGCCTCCGTTCCAGCAGTACACCCTGCCGTTCGGCCTGGGCACCCAGCGGACGAACGGCGCCGGGCGCTTCGCCCTGGTCGTCCTCATCGTCTGCGTCGTCCGCTTCCTCCTGGTCAAGAACCGGTGGCGGTGGATCTGGCCGGTCTTCGGCTTGGCCGCGTTCTTCCTCCTCCTGCAGACCCAGTCGCGCACCTCGCTGCTTGGACTGGCGGTGACGGCGCTCCTTTTGATTCTTCTCCTGGGCCTCGACTGGCGCTATGCCTTCATCGGTCCGCTCATGGCCGCCGGGGCCTATTTCTCCGGCTTCCAAATGCGGGCCCACGGACAGATGAACAGGCTCGTCGACCTGACCGGGCGGCAGTATACCTGGCAGAAGGGGCTCGACCAGATCCTCCAATCTCCCTTCCTGGGCTGGGGCTTCAACGCCGACCGCATTCTGCTCAACGCCGAACACATGCACAACAGCTTCCTGCACGCCGCGATCCACACCGGGGTGCTGGGCGTCTTCTTCTTCGCGGCCACGTTCATCAGCCTGTGGGCCCTCGTCATCCGGACGCGCCTGTTCGTCCGGGCCCGCCATTTCTCCGGGCCCGACAAGCCCTTTCTCTTCGAGTCCATCCTGATCGCGGGATTCCTCACCGCCCGCGGATTTTTTGAATCGACCGGCGCTTTTTACGGGGTCGATCTGCTGCTGCTCGTCCCGGCGGTCGCCTTCATCGGGATCATGGCCAGGCGCGAAACGGATCAACCCGCCGCGGGGGAGGAGGAGAAAGCGCTTTGAGAATCCACATCCACACCATGTACTTCCTGCCCGAGTTCGGCAGCGCCCCCATCCTGATGAACGAGCTGGCGGCGGACCTGGCCCGCCGCGGCCGCGACGTCGAGGTCGTGACGACGCTGCCGAGGCCGCCCCAGAACAAGGGCTACGAGGGCCGGCTCTTCGCCCGCGAGACCCGCGAAGGCTTCCGGGTCCTCCGCTTTCCGACCAATTTCACCGTTCACCATATCGGCCGGCTCATCGCTTGGACGATCTACACCCTGGCCACCTGGATCAACCTCGTCCGGGTCAAGCGCGGCGATGTCGTCTTCCTGCGCCTGCCGCCGCTGCAGCTCGGGATCACCGGCTGGCTGGCCCGCCGCCTGCGTGGAGCCCGCGTCATCCTCAACGTGCAGGACATCCACCCGGACCTGTCGATTGAAAGCGGCCTGCTGCGGAATCCCTTTCTCATTGCGGCCGCCCAGGCGTTCGAGAAGTGGATCTACGGGCGGGTGGACGAGATCCTGGTCATTTCCGAAGGCTTCCGTAAGAATCTTTTGGCCAAGGGCGTTCCGGACGGTAAAATCAAGATTCTGCCCAACTGGGTGGATACCGATTTCCTAAGTCCCCGGCCCAAGGCCAACCCCGTGGCCCGCCGCTACGGACTGGCGGATCGCTTCGTCCTGATGTATTCCGGCACCATCAGCCTCTCGAGTTACCTCACCCTGGAGCGGATCCTGGAAGCCGCGGCGCTCGTCCGGGACGACCCGGCGATCCTCGTGGCCATCGTCGGCGACGGGCTGAAGAAGCCCGACCTCGCCGCCCGGGCCAAGGCCCTCGGGCTGGACAATGTGGTCTTCATTCCGTTCCAGCCCTACCCCGATCTTCCGGACCTGCTGGGCGCGGCCGACGTGCTCCTGGTCCCGCTGGACAAGGAGAAGTCGCGCCTGTCCGTGCCTTCCAAGCTCTACAACTTCATGGCCGCCGGCCGGCCCATCCTGGGCCTGGCCACGGCCGACTCCGAGGTCTTCGAGATCATCGCCGGCACGGGCTGCGGCGTCTGCGCCGCGCCGGACGATCCGGAGAGAATCGCCGCCGCCTTCCGCCGCCTGCACGGCGACCGGGCCGGGCGGGAAGCCATGGCCCGGTTGGGCCGCGATTACGCGGAGTCCGTCGTCTCGCGCCGGGTCGTATTGGAAGCCTATGACCGCTGGCTCTGCCCGGCTCCGGATGTCCGCGCCGCGGGGAAACGGCCATGAGCGACCTGACGTTCGGACAGGCTTTCCGGCGGGGGCTTTTCCTCAAGCGCCCGTTCGACATCCTCCTTTCGGGAACCGGCCTCCTCCTTTCCTCGCCGCTGTGGCTCATCATCGCCGTCCTGATCAAGATCGAGGATCGGGGGCCGGTCTTTTACCGGCAGGAAAGGGTCGGGCGGCGCGGCCGCTTGTTCGACGTCCTCAAGTTCCGCTCGATGATCCCCGACGCCGAAAAAGCCCATGGCGCGATCCAGGCGGTGGCCGAGGATCCCCGCGTCACCCGGGTCGGGCGCGTCCTGCGGGCCACGGCCATGGACGAGCTGCCGCAGCTTCTCAACATCCTCAAGGGCGACATGAGCTTCGTCGGCCCGCGGGCCCTGCGCCCCAACGAGAAGGAGGTCCAGGGCGATCCGGACACGCGGGCCATCCGGGACATCCCGGGCTACGAGGAGCGCATCCGCGTCCGGCCCGGACTGACCGGCCTGACCCAGGTCTTCCTGCCCGGGGAAACCCCGCGCCGTAAAAAGTTCCGGGTCGACCGGCTCTATATTCGGCGCCGCAGCTTCTGGCTCGATCTGCGGCTGATCCTCCTGTCGTTCTGGATTACGTTTCGCGGCCGCTGGGAATCCCGCCAGTCCAAAATTTGAACAGTCCGGCCGTTGAAAGGAAGATACGAACGGCCTATAATGAGCGGCAAGAAGAACCATGAATTCCGAGGCGCGATGAACTGCGACGTGGCCGTGGTCGGCGGCGGACCCAGCGGCCTGCAGACGGCGCGGCTTCTGGCTTCGGGTGGACTGCGCGTGGTCTTGCTCGAAGCCAAACCGGCCGTCGGAGCCGACGTCATCTGCACCGGCATCGTCGGCCGGGAAATCTTCAGCGAGTTCGACCTGCCCGACGGATCGGTCCTGCGGGATCTGCGGTCCATGACCATCATCGGCCCGGCGGGACGCCCGTTGGCATACGAACACCCTTCTCCCTTCGCCCGCGTCGTCGACCGGGCCCGCTTCGACCGCGACCTGGGGGAGACGGCGGCGGCGGCCGGAGCGGATCTGCGGACCGGAACCCGGGTCGTATCCGCCGAGGTCACGAACGACGGCGTCCGCCTTCGCACCCAGGGCCCCGACGGCGAGCCCGGTTCCATCTCCGGCTCCGTCCTGGTCCTGGCCACGGGCATCCAGAACCATCTTCAAAAAGAGCTCGGCCTGTCGGCGCCGGAATCTTACCTTTCGGGCATCCAATGGGAGACGACGGCCGGACCGGAGATGGCGCCATCGCTTTACGTCGGGAAGGAAGTCGCCCCGGGCGCCTTCGGCTGGGCCATCCCGACCGAGGAAGGCCGGATGAAAGTCGGGCTGATCACCGACCGCGATCCCCGCGAGCCTTTCCGGCGCCTTCTGCGGATTTTCCGGCCGGGCGGCGTTCCGCCCCAAGAAGGCGACATCCGGATCAAGCCGATATCCCAAGGGCTCGCGCCGCGAACCTCGGCGCCCCGCGTCCTGGTCGTGGGGGAGGCCGCCGGCCAGGTCAAGACCACGACCGGCGGTGGGATCGCCTTCGGCCTTCTCGGCGCCCGGGTGGCCTCGGATGTCATCCTCAAGGCCTTCCGAACGGGCGGGCCGACGGCGGCGGCTTTCGCCGAGTACGATCGGCTGTGGCGGGCCGTCCTGGAGCGCGAAATCCTCGTCGGCTCCTACGTCCGCCGGGCTTTCGCGGTCCTTGACGACGAGCGGATCGAAAAGCTCCTGGACGTGGCCCGCAGCGACGGGGTCATCCCGCTCATCCGGGCCAAGGGCCATTTCGACTGGCACAGCGGGCTGATCGTCGACTTGCTGCGCAAGGCGCCCGTTTTCCGCATTTTCCGGGAAGTCGGGCTGCCTCCCGCTTCCTTGAAAAAATTCTGGTCCTGACCGGAGCTCTTTTCCATTTCCATGAAAAAGCCAATTCTCGCCGCCGCCGCTTTTATCCTCCTGGCCGCGGCCTTTCTTTCCGCCCAGACCTACGTCTCCTTCCGGGACGAGTGGGAAGCGGTCGTCCATAACGCTCCGTGGACCTTGGGCCCTTTTCGCCTTTTTCCAAGCCTGAGCCTCCGCAATGTCGGATATGACGACAACATCTACTTCGGCGTCAAGCGCGAGCCCGACTATACGGGCACGTTCTCGCCCGAGCTCAAGGTTTATCTCCCGATCGGCGGCACCATCCTGCTTTCGGCGTCCGAAAATCCCGAGTACACGTACTACGTCCGGGAATCGGCCCGGCGGTCGTTCGACAACAGTTTCTCCGCGGGGCTCAAGGCCCTGCTCCTGTCCCGCTTCGTCTTGTCCGGCCAATATCAGGACGGCTCCCACCGCCGCCAGCTGTCTCCCGAGGTCGGCATCCTGGTCACCGACCGGAGCCGGGGCTGGGATGCGGGGCTGTCTTTCGAGACGGCCAATCAGACGGTCTTCGGTCTGACCCTTTACAGCCACGACCTGACCTTCGAATCCTACCAGGCGGATCCGGGAGGGCTGACGCTTTCGGAAGCTCTGAACCGGACGGAAAGCGGCGGCCGGTTCGAAATCGACTACCGGGCTTTTTACAAAGGATATGTCTTCCTCGGCGCCGAGACGTCCGAATACGAGTTCGATTCGACGTCCATGGCCTGGCGCAACGCCGTCGGCCGGCGCTATTTCGCGGGCGCCCGCTTCCCGGTGGGGGAGTCGATCGAAGGAACGGTCAGCCTGGGATACAAGGAGTTCCGGCCGCGGGCGGAAGGCCAGGCCGACTTTTCCGGCTTCGTCGGCAGCGCGGACCTGAGCGCCCGCCTGGGGCGGATCGGCCTGCGGGCCCGCTTCGGCCGCGACAACGTCTTCTCGACGTATACCGACGTCCTTTTCTTCATCGACACGACGATGGGCGCGGGGGCGTCCTTTTACCTAACGGATTTTATCCGTTTGGATTATGATTTCGACGTCGGAGTATCCGACTACTCGGCCGCCGAAACCGGCGGGGCGGTCGACGGCCGGACCGACCGCCACACCACGCACGCGGCCGGCTTCGTCGTCCGGATCTTCCGGACGACCGGTTTGGGCCTGACTTGGAACAAGGCGTTTTGGACGTCGACGGTTCCCGGCTGGGACCGTCAGCGGAGTTTTATCGGCGCCTACTTGACCTACCGGTTCTGAAGCGCCAAAGGAGACGTCGATGCGGCATCCTAAGATGGGCTGGGTGATCGGATTCGCGGCCTGCGGAATCGTCCTGGCCGCGTCGGGGGCCCGGGCCCAGGACGCGGCCCAGCCGACCGGCCGCTACATCTCCGAATACCGGATCGGGCCCCGCGACGGCCTCGAAATCAAGGTGGCCAACAGCGAGCTGATCAACGGCCAGGTGAAAGTCACGGAACAGGGGACGATCACCCTACCTTTCCTGGGCGAAATCTCCGTCGAGGGGCTGACCGCGGCCGAGCTGGAGCGGAAGCTGGCCAAGGCGCTGATCGACAAGCAGATGCTCCTCGACCCCCAGGTCACGGTCACGATCACCGACCGCCAGAGCAAGCGGGTCACCGTCGTCGGCGCCGTCCAGACGCCGGGCTCTTACGAGCTCGCCGGGCGGCAAACCCTGCTCTCGATCCTGTCGACGGCGGGCGGCTTGAGCCGCGACGCCGGCCGGGAGATCCTGGTCATCCGGCGCCTGCCCGACGGCACCAGCAGCTCGCTGCGCATCCCGGCCGATGATCTGGTCGTCAAGGGCGACACCCAGTACGATATACCCCTCGAAGCGGGCGACATCATCAACGTCCAGGCCGATCGGGCCGGCGTCATCTATATCCTGGGGGAGGTCAAGACGCCCGGCGCCCTGGCCGTCCTGCAGTCGCGGATCCCGGCCGTGGCCCAAGCCATCGCCCAGGCCGGCGGCTGGACCGAACGGGCCGCGCTCCGCCGGGTGGTCATCAAGCGGCGGGACGCGGCGGGCAATGAAAAGGAGATCCCCGTGGACGTCAAGGCCATCCTGAGGAACAAGGCCAAGGACGTCCCGCTTCAGGACGGCGACACCGTTTACGTGCCCAAAGGATTGATTTAAAGCGGGCCACCCCAGGGGGTGAGGGGGGGAACCGGAAAATCACCCCCGGCTTCATCCGCCCCGACGATTGCCGTTCGGAAGGGGATAGCCTATTCTGCCGGTATGCGCTAAGGATTCGGCCCTCCGCCGAGGCGGAGCGGGCCGGCGACGGCGCGGGAGTGAAGTGAGAACCATATGACCGCCACGGCATCGGGAAAAAAGGAAGCCAGCCTTCTGGAGTACTGGCGCGTCATTCTGAAGCGCAAATGGGTCATCGTTTCGGTGACCGCCGTCCTGCTGGCCGCTTCCGGAGTCCTGTCTTTCACTTCGACCCCGCTCTACCGCGCCGGCACGACCATCCTCATCGACGATCCCGGATCGAGCATGCTGACCATCCAGGATCTCTTCAACTCTTCCTCCGGATCGACCGACTGGCTGGGCACCTACTTCAATACTCAGCTCAAGATCCTGCAAAGCCGTCTGCTGGCCGAACGGGTCGCTAAGAAAATGAACCTGGCCACGCGGGCCGAACTGGCGGAATCGTCTTCCGACAAGCACGGGCTGCTGCGGATGGCCAAGACGGCTCTCAGCCTGCGCTGGCTCAAAGGCGGGAGCGAGCCGGCCGCGCCGCCCGCCCGACCGGACAACGTCGATGATCCGTCCTCCCTGTACGCCGGATTTGTCATGGCCGGGCTGGGCGTGGAGCCGGTGACCGAGACCCGGTTGGTCACCTTGACATTCACTTCGCCCTATCCCCGGCTGGCGGCCGACGTGGCCAACACCCTGGCCCAGGAATTCATCTCCTACTCCATAGAATCCCGCTACGAGGCCACCCAGCAGACGACCGACTTTCTCAACCAGGAGATCGCCCGCGTCCGCGAAGATCTGGCGGCCAAGCAAAGGGAGTACACCAAGTACAGCGACCAGAAGAACCTCGTCCCCCTCAACGACCAGGAGAACAGCATCGTCGGCCAGTACGGCAACCAGTACAAGGCTTTTATCGATGCCCAGTTGGACCGGGTCAACGCCTACGCCAACTACCGCGAATTGAGCGGCCTGAAAGTCGATTCCCTGCCCCAGCTCATCAGCAACCCGTCCATCCAAGACCTTAAGACCAAGTACAGCGACCAGCAGCGGAACTGGGCCGAAAAGAGCAAGACTCTGGGCCCCAACAACCCGGACATGGTTTCGCTCAAGTCGCAGCTCGAGACGACCAAGACCCAGCTCGAGGGAGAAATCGCGAAGGCCTCCGAGGCCGCCTACACCACCTACCAGACGGCCATGAACAAGGAGCGGGCCATGGAAGGCCTCCTGGCCGGCAAGCGCAGCGAAGTCTCGCGCATGAGTAACGCCAACATCTTCGCCGAAAGCCTGGACCGGGAGATCAAGAGCAGCCAGGAACTGCTCAAGACCCTGCAGGATCGGCAGGCCCAGACCAGCGTTTCGGCCCGTTTGAACGGGCTGAAAACGAGCAACATCAAGGTCGTCGATCCGGCCGTGGTTCCGGAGGCGCCGTTCTCGCCTAACGTCAAGAGGAACTTCCTGGTCGCCCTTTTGCTGGGGCTTTTCCTGGGCGTCGGGTTGGCCTTCGCCGCCGACTTCCTGGACAATTCGGTCAAGGGACCGGAGGACTTGGAGCGGCTGACCGGGCTGCCCTCGCTGGGCATCATCCCGCACTTCTCCGTCGGGGGAAACACGAAGAAGGGCGCCGGGAACGGCTATGGCGGCTCCTACGGCCGGGCTTACGGCGGCGGTTACGGGGCGGAGAGCGGGGGAGACCCCGCCTTGGCCAAGGTCACCGAGATCGAGTTGATCAATCATCTCTTCCCCAAGATCGCCATCGCCGAGGACTACCGAACGGTACGGACGGCCATTCTCTTCTCCCATCCGGATTCGGCTCCCCGCACGATCGCCTTCACCTCGATGTCGCCGGAGGAGGGCAAGTCCGCCACCCTGGCCAATCTGGCCATCTCCTTCGCCCAGCTCGGCGACAAGGTCCTGGCCGTCGACGCCGACCTGCGCAAACCGCGGCTGGCCAAGATCTTCCAGGTGCGCAACCTGACCGGGCTTTCGGGCGTGCTGACCGGACGGGCCGGGCTCGAGGACGCCATCCAGAAAACGGCCATCGACAACCTTTGGGTTCTGCCCGGCGGGCCTCATCCGCCGAATCCGGCGGAGCTCCTGAATTCGCGCCGGATGAAGGAACTCCTGGCCCAGGTCAAGGAGGAGTTCAGCGCCGTCCTGATCGACTTGCCGCCCGTCCTGGCGGTCATCGATCCGGTCATCGTCAGCTCGATGGTCGACAGCGTCGTCCTGGTCATCAAGACCGGCAAGGCGACCCGCAAGCCGCTCCTGAAAACGATCGAGGAGCTGCGCAAGGCCAAGGCCTCGATCATCGGCGTCGTCTTCAACGATTCCAAGGCCCGCAAGAGCGGCCTGTCGTCGAATTATTTCCAATACGAGTACTACCAGGACCCCGCCTCCGTTCCGGCGGAAAATCGGGAAGGGAAGAACCCGTCGTGAGGGATGCCCAGAACCGCTTGATCGAGCCGGCAGGGGTGCCCTCCGAGCCGGCCTCCGGCGCCGGCCGCTTGGCCGCTCCCGCCGATCGGCGCGTTCGTTTCCGGACCTCGCTGGTGGAAGGCGGCCTCCTCGTTCTGCTCATCTTGAGCCCCCTGCCGGCCGCCTCGGTCGAGGACTGGTCGATCCTGGCCATCGAGCTTCTGGCCGCCCTGCTGGCCGCGGCGACGCTTGTCGGCCGCCCGTCTCATCTGAACGCCAAGCTGGAGGCGAAGCTTCGCGTCCCGGGATTCTTCCTGGCCGGCCTGTTCGCTTTTCTCGGCCTCCAGATCGTCTCCCTGCCCAAAGTCGTGGTCAAGCTCCTGTCGCCGAACACGTTCAGCCTGCGGCAGCGCTTCGATCCGGGCTTCGCCCACGCGAATACGATGTCGCTGTCGCTTATCCCGGCCCAGACGGCGCGGGAAGCCTTGGAACTTCTGGCCTATGTCCTGATCGCCTGGACCGTTCTGCGGACGATCACCCATCGCCGCCAAATCGTCCGTTTCCTGTCGGTCATCGTCGGCCTGGGCACCATCCAGGCTTTTTACGGGCTCTTCGAGCTCTACCGGAGCCATCCCCGGGTCCTGTTCTACCCCAAGATCTACAACCTTCATGCGGCGACCGGAACCTTCATCAATCGGAACCATTTCTCGGGCTACCTCGAGATCATCCTGCCGCTGGCCCTGACCCTCATCATCGCCCGCATCGACCTCTTCTCGCTGGCCGGCAAGCGCTGGCCGGAAAAGCTGAGCCAGATCACCGGGCGGGGTTTCGCGCTCAACATCCTGACCCTGATCGCGGCCGTGGTCATGGCCCTGGCCATCGTCCTGTCGCGGTCCCGCTCGGGAGTTTTCGTCCTTTGCTTCATCTTCCTCTCGTTCTTCCTCATGACCGTCTATCATTTCAGCCAAGCCCATTACCGGCAAGCCTGGATCTTGACCACGCTCAAGGTCGCCTTCGGTTTGATCATCATCTTCGCCCTCTATGTCGGAGTGGAGGCCACCGTCGGCCGATTCTCGGAGGACAATCTCCTGCAGGACGGCCGGCCCCAGTACTGGGCCAGCGTCCTTCACATGGTCAGCGACAGCCCCCTTACGGGGACGGGGTGGGGGACCTTCGGCGCGGTCTATCCATCCTACGAGACCGTGGCCTTGGAGGGCCGGCTCCTGCACGCTCATAACGACTACCTGGAGGCTTTGGCCGAGCTTGGCATCGTCGGCTTTCTCCTGCTTCTGGGCCTCATCCTCTGGCCTCTCCTGGACGCGTTCCGGACCTGGGCGAAGCGCCGTCATCCGGGAATCAAGGGACTGGGCATGGGCGGCTTCGTGGCGGTTTCCGCGATGCTGATCCACAGCCTGACCGACTTCAACCTTCACATTCCGGCCAATGCCGTGCTCTTTTCCGTCGTGCTCGCCCTGACCGTGGCCATGGCTTACTACAGGAAGGCTTGAATTGAGCAGCAAGCGTTTCCTCCTCCTCCTGGCCGTTCTGGCGGCCGCCGGCGCGGACGTCCTGTTCTACGGCGGATCGCGCCAGATATCCAGGGCCTCCCGGCTGGCCGATCCCTCCGCCCGGATCGAAATCCTGGCCGGAGGTACGGCTTTCATCAAGACCAACGACGTCGTGGAGCGGGATCTCGGCCGGGCCGCTTTTGAAGCCGCGGTCGCCGACCTGACCGCGGTCGGACCGCGGGACGACGGGCTGAGGCGGGCGCATGCCGCCTTTCTCGAGTCCTTGGCCCTTAATCCGCTCTCGGCGGCGACGCACTTCGATCTGGCTCAGACGCTTGATTATATGAAGCTCTTCGATCTTCCGGTCGGAGAGAAGCCGGTCGACGAATACGTCAAGGCCATTCAGCTGGCGGGTCAGGACCCCGAGATCCTGGCCGCGTCCGGGCGGGCGCTCGTCTCGAGTTGGGCATCGCTCGATCCTCAGCAGAGGATCATGGCCCGGGACATCACCCGGACCGTTCTGGCGGCCAGGCCGGTCGAGAGGCTCGACGAAATTTTCGAGCTATGGGCCGTCCGGATCCAGGATCCCGCTTTCATGCGGGCCGTCCTGCCCGCCGATCCGGACGCTTATAGAGCCTACGCCCGGTTCTTGGCCGAGCGCGGCCTCGATCGGGGCGAGAGGATTCACTTCCTGGCGGAGGCCGAAGCCTTGGAGCTGGCCCGGGCGGGTGAAGCCGCCGCGGCCGGCCGCAGCGATTTTCTGGCGGCTCGGATCAAGGAGGCGGAGGGGCATTACCGGTCCGGGCTGAAGCTTCTCGACGGCCTCCTGTTCTACCGGAACCTCGAACCGGCGGCCGCGGCGCCGTCCTCCTCCGCGATCCAGGAATTGAGAAAAGCCTTGCTCCTGGGCGTTGCCCGCTGCCGGCTGGAAACCTCCCGATCGTTTGATGCCATCCTGCCCGAGCTGAAGGAATATCTGGCCGCGGAGGACTCGGCCGCGGCCGTGGCCGAGCTCGAGAAGAGCCTGCGGGAGAGACGGTTGATCGAGGCCAAGCCCGACGCTTCGGGCAAGGATATGCGGCGGCTGGCCTTCGAGCTGGAGATGATTTTCCGCCAGAGCCGCTACCGTGAAGTCATCGAGTACGGCCAGTCTCTCGAAGCGGGCCTGGTCATGATCACCGAAGCCGTGCGTTCGGACTACGCCGCGATCCTGGAGATCGTCGGCGACGCGTACCAGAAGCTCGACTTCCTCTACGAGTCGAACCGCTTCTACCAGAAAGCGAGGGAGTCGTTCTCGTCGCCCGGGCTGATCCTTATCGAAAAGATGGCCAAGAACTACGAGCGCCTCAACGATGCGGCGGCCTTGGCGGCCCTGCGCAAGGAAGCGGCCGGGTTCCTGTCCCCCCGCACGGTGGATTGGACGGGCATCACCGTTCCCAGAGGGACTTCTTTCAAGCATTCTCTCGTTCTGGAACCGCGGCATTCCAAGTTGACGCTCAAGGCGTCTCCGCCGGGACCCCTCCCGGCCTATGTCACGGTGGTCATGAACGGCCGCGTGATCTGGGAAGATTTCGTGTCGGACGCGCCCATCGTCCTGGTTATGACGCCCGAATCGGGAAACAACGATCTGGAGATCACGCCGTGGAACGGGCCTCTTGTTCTCGCCGGCCTGGAGATCGAGCTCCAAGAGCCGGAGGGGGAGAAGGGGGCGGGGAAAAAGGCCCCTCCGGAAACGGCCAAAGGCGTTCATTGACATTGAACGAACCCAGGTTTATTATTGATAAGATTAGAGCTAGGAGGATTAAAATGATTTGCGATGTATCTTTAAGGCGGGTTTCTCTCTTGGCGTTGGCGCTCGCGTGTTTCCTCCCGGCCCTGCTGGCGGCCCAGACTCCCGCCACGGGTAACCTCGTCGGCACCTTCTTCGAGAAGGACGGAACGACTCCGGTTGCGGGAGCGATCATCAAGCTGAAGAATATATCCACGGGTTCCCTCTACGAAGCCCAGCCGTCCGATAAGACCGGTTCTTTCCGCCTGAACGGGCTGACCAAGGGTATTTATACCTTCGGCATCACCACGACCGCCGGGGACTTCAACTCCAATGAGCTTGTCGGGATCATCGAAAACGAGACGACCAAGATTTCGATCTCCTTGAGCATCTATGAAGGCGAGATCCAGAAGGCCATGCAGGAGATCGCCCGCGAACAGAGCGTCAAGGACAACGAAGCCAGGATCGGCCGGGTCATCCAGTACATCCCGGGGACCAAGGAAGCCGTCGTTTTCGTCGAGAAGGGCGCCCTTCAGGTCGACGACCGGATCCGGGTCCGCGGTATCAACACGAACTTTTACCAGGACGTCGACGCCATGGGGCTTGACGGCTACAAGATCAAGCGGGCCTTGGCCGGCCAGAGCCCGTTCATGAAGACCGTCAAGGACGCCCAGGTCGGCGACGCGGTCTATCTGGTCTGCAAGAAAGGCGTGACCCCGTTCTTCCTGACGCCCTGCGGCATCGCCACCGTGGTGGGCGGTATGGTCGGCCTCGTCACCGTCGTCGACAAGAAGGAAGTCTCGCCGTTCAAGAAGTAGCTCCGGAAAGCCGCCTTCTCGTCCTCGGCTCGCGGCAGCGGCTCGATCCCGGTTCCGAAGAGGCTCTGGATCGTCTGCTTCATACCCTTCCCGTGTTAGGGAGGCGTTTCCTTGCTTCGGCCCGGCGCGAAGGCACGGCGCCGCTCCTTGAACGGCATTTGCGGCGCCGTCCGGACCTGGTTCCGGCGGCGGTTCTGGCGGAGCTTCGCGGCATCCGGCTGGCCGCCGCCGCCCGGGATCTTCGGGCGCGCGGGATCATGCGGCCTCTGCTCGAGACGGCGTTTTTTGCCGGACTCAAGGTCGGCATCAGCAAAGGCTTCCACTGGGCCGAGCGGCTGTACGACGAGCCGGGGCTGCGACCTTATCTCGATGTCGACGTCTTCGTCCGCCCGGCCGAATGGCGGAGCTTCCTCGAAATCCTGCGGCGGACCGGTTTCCGGCCCGACGGGACCCGTGATTTCGATTCCGTTCCCGGCCTCCGCGCGCCCGCTTGGACGTTTTCGCCCGTCTTCCGCAAGGATGGACTGGCGGTCGAGATCCACCCGAACCCCTTCGGTTTGCAATCCCCCTCGCCGGCGGATGAAGACTTTTGGCGTTCCCTGCGGCCGGTCTCCCTGGCCGGGACGACGGCCTATGTTCCGGCTTGGCCGCAGGAATTCTGTTACGCCGCGATCCACGCCCAGCAGCATTCCTACGGCCGGCTGTCCTGGCTGGTCGACATGGCGGAGATGGCCGGTCTCTCCGAATGGAATTGGGACACCGTGGCGGGGCTGGCCCGCCGGGCCGGGATCGAAGCCTCGCTCGAACACGGGTTGAGGATCGTCTCCCGCTGTTGGCCCGGGGCGATCCCCGAGCCGGGAAGGCGTCTCATCCCGGACGGCGGCTGGGCGCGCCGGACCGCCCGCTTCTTCTGGCCGGAGGAAGCCGCGGCGGCCCGCCGGCCGATTCCCGAGGCGCCTTACTATATGCCCACTCTCCTGGCTTTGACCCGGCGGGGGAGGCTCGGACCCAAGGTCCGGACCTTGGGCCGCATTCTTTGTCCGCCGCGGGATTGGATTCGGAGCCAGATGCCGGGCGCGGGGCCGCTCGCCCGGACCGGCTATGCCGTGGGCCGTTTGGCGCGCCCCTGGATCTATCTCGTCCGCCGCCGGATCGGCGGCTGAAGTACGATCCGCCTTGTCGGCCGCCGGCGAACCTGTTAGCATAAGAAATCATGATCAAGCGCCCGATCCTCCTGCTCCTCGCGGCCGCATGGCTCGCGCCCGCCGGGAGCGGCCAGACTCCGCCGGCCGTGGATAGGACCATGGCCCCGCGCTTGGCCGCGGCCGTCGAACGGATAGAGAAGGCCCCGCCTTCGGACAAACCGCGGCCGCTCGAATTCAGCGAAACGGAGCTCAATGCCTACATCGCCTTCCGCCTGGAAGAATCCAAGGAGGACGTGCTGCGGGACCTGCGCCTGAAGCTCTATCCCGAAAACCGCATTGAAGGCTGGCTGGTCCTGGATTTCAGCGGCCACAGGATTCCGTCCTGGATCAAGGAGCGGATGAACCTCTATTTCGAAGGAACCCTGGAAATCGAGGCCGGCCAAGCCCGCTTCGGTTTCAACCAGCTTTTCCTGGAGAAGGAGCCCATGCCCCTGATGATGCTGGACATGATCATCTTGATCGCCTCCCAGCTCGGCAAGACCGACGCCAAGGGCATTGAGGATTGGCACGACCTGCCGGCCGGCGTGCGGGACGTCCGGACGAGCCAGGGCCGCTTCACGGTCTGGTACTGAAGCCATGATCCGGGTCATCAGCGGCATCTACCGGGGCAAACGCCTGAAGAAGGTTCCGGGCCTGGCGACGCGGCCCATGCCCGACAAGCTCAAGACGGCCTTGTTCAACATCCTGCGCGACGAGATCGCCGGAACGACCGTCCTGGACGGTTTCGCCGGAACCGGCTCGATCGGCATCGAGGCGCTCTCCCGCGGCGCCGAGCAGGCGGTGTTCGTGGAGGAGGCGCCGGCCGCCCTGTCCGTCCTGCGGCACAACCTGGGCAAGATCGACGCGGCCGAGACGTCCCGGGTCGTGGCCATGGAATTCAACCGGGGAGTCATCCAACTGGCGCGGGAAAACTTCCGGTTCGACATCGTCTTCCTGGACCCGCCCTATAAGCTGCTGGACGAGAGGAACCCGCTCAAGGTCATCCGCAAGCGCGGCGTTCTGGCGCCCGGCGGGCTCATCGTCCTGCGCCATCATTTCAAGACCCGCTTCGAGGGCCGCTTCTTCGACTTGAAGCGCCGCACCACCCTGGGCGATGACACCCTGTCGTTCTACGGCGAGTGAGGCCGGCCGCGGCCCGAGGCGGCTTGCGCCCGGCCCGGCCTTCGATTAAAATAGCCTCAGCTTGCCGACAGCATGAACAAAGACGATATCCGCGCCGGACAGCTTTGGGGGGAGACGCCGCTCGTTGAGGATTGGGAGATCTTCGGCGACTTGGCCGAGCGTCGCGGCACGTCGCTTTTCCTGGGCCGCTTCACCATAGCCGAAATCCTGTCCGTCCTGGAAAAAAAGGGCTTCTTCAAGGAAGCCCGCAAGCTGGGGCTCTGGCCGCTCGTCTTCGATCTGGATTCCTCGGCCTATCCGCTGCAGCGCTTCCGGATTTTTTACGAGCGGACCGATCCGGCTTCCGTCATCATCGACCTCAAGGTGCGCGAGAGGCCGTTCGATCCGGCCGGCCGGCCGGGGTTCCCGCCGGGAGCGGTTCGGACGCTGGCCCTGGAGTGGCTGACCCTCCAGAATCCGCGGGCCGATTTCGGCGGCATGCGGGGCGGACTCCCGGGACAGCAGCATCCGGGGCTGGGCATGAGCCGCCGGATCATGGACGTCTTCGTCTTCCTGGGCAAGCGGGCCCGGGCCGACGGCTTGATGGCCTTTCCGGCCTACTATCACAATGCCGTGCTTTTCTCCCGCTATTTCCGGTTCCTCAATCCGGACAAGGAAGGCGAGATCACGGCCATTCGCCGAACCTTCGCCCGTATGTCGATCCGCCAGCTGGCCTGGATCGTCCACCTGGGATGCCTGAGGTCGGGGGACGGGACGGTCTATGAATGGCGGTCCGAAGAGCAGTTCCTGCCTCTTCGCCGCGAACTCAGAGGCTACTTCGAATCGCGGGCCTACCGGGAGCGCGTCCGCGAGGCGGCCCGCCTGGCGGTCTTCCAAGTCGATTGGGAAGCGTTCGAAGCCCGCATGCAATCGGATTAGGGCATTTGACCGGCGTATGCCGAACCGCTATAATAGCCGGGTTTCCAAGGAGACGCGACTGATGAAGAAAGACATCCATCCCGAGTACGAAGAGTGCATGGTCATCTGCGCCTGCGGCAATACCTTCCCGACGCGTTCGACGAAGAAGGAAATCCGGGTCGAGATCTGCTCTCAGTGCCATCCCTTTTTCACCGGCAAGCAGAAGTTCATCGACAGCGCCGGCCGGGTCGAGAAATTCCGCAAGAAATACGACGGCATCAAGACGGCCGCCAAGCCCGCCGCCAAAGCCAAGAAAAAATAGCCCGGCATGCTTCCTGAACTGGAGGCGGTGGCGGAGAAGTATCGCCAGCTCACCGCCCGCTTGAGCGATCCGGCCGTTCTGGCCGATCCCAAACGATTCCGTGAGACATCCAAGGAGCGGGCCGACATCGATGTCCTGGCCCGCAAGATCGAGGAATTCCGCCGCTTGGAAGCCGGGCTGAAGGAATCGCGCGAAATCCTGGCCGACGGCGACTCTGACTCCGAGCTCAAGGCCCTGGCCGAAGCGGAGGTTCAGCGGCTTGAGACCGAGACCCGGGACTTGGATCGGACGCTTCGCGCTCTTCTCCTGCCTAAGGATCCGCTGGACGATAAAAACGTCCTGCTGGAGATCCGGGCCGGAGCGGGCGGGGATGAAGCTTCGCTTTTCGCCCAGGACCTCTTCCGGATGTACGCCCGATTCGCCGAAACCAGGGGCTGGAAGATGGAAGTCCTGGATTCCAGCGTTTCCCCGATCGGAGGATTCAAAGAGGTCGTGGCGGGCATCCAGGGCAAGCGTGTGTATTCGGTCCTGAAGTACGAGAGCGGCGTGCACCGCGTCCAGCGCGTTCCCAAGACCGAGGCCAGCGGACGCATCCATACCTCCACGGTCACCGTGGCCGTTCTGGCCGAGGCGG
>JAQULS010000200.1 GCA_028749235.1 Acidobacteriota bacterium
AGTTCGCCGAGGTGCAACTGAGCACTCTTGTTTCCTTCCTCGGCGGCCTTGCGATACCAGGCGACCCCCTGCGCGCTGTCCCCACTGAGGAAGCACAGGAGGCCCATGGCGTCCTGCGCCTCCGCTAGCCCCTGCTCGGCGGCTTTGCGGGTCCACAGGAGCGCCTCTTTGAAGTCCTCGTACGCCCGGATGTCCCGCGACCGCAAGCCGGTGAGGCGCTCGCCGTAGTATATGCCCAGGAAGAACTGCGCATCTGCGTCTCCCTGCTCGGCGGCCTTGCGGTACCAGGCTACGGCCTGTGCATGGTCCTTCGGCACGCCGCGGCCGGCGTAATACATCAGGCCCAGGTTAGCCTGCGCATGCGCATGTCCTTGCTCGGCGGCCTTGCGGTACCAGACTACGGCCTGCTTGTAGTCCTGCGGCACGCCCTCGCCTGCTTGATACATGGAGCCAAGGTTGTTTTGCGCGCTCGCCTGGCCCTGCTCAGCGGACTTGCGGTACCAGGCCACCGCCTCGGTGTAGTCCTGGGCCGCCCCTTCGCCGTCGCGGAACATGCTGCCGAGGTTGTCCTGCCCCGTCGCGGAACCCTGCTCTGCGGCCTTGCGATACCACGCCATGGCCTGCGTGTGATCCTGCACTACGCCGTGTCCCTTGTAGTACTTGGAGCCAAGGTTGTTCTGCGCGCCCGCATGGCTTTGCTCGGCGGCCTTGCGGTACCACGCTACCGCTTGGGTGTAGTCCTGTGGCACGCCTTGGCCCATGTCGTACATGACGCCCAGGTTGAACTGCGCAGTCGCGTCTCCCTGTTCTGCCTTCTGCCGCAGTGTCTTGACGTCTTCTTCTTGCGCGGACGCCTTCTGCTGGACTGACTGTCTTGCCGGCGTCGTCTCCTTTATCCCGATCTGCGCCATGCCCACCGATGGAACGATGACGCTGAGAATCGAGATCTCCGCAATGAAGAGGAAGAGTCCGTGGGGGAGTGTCCGAGAGCGTACGCCGCCGACCGAGTTCAGAGCTGGGCGCATCGGTGAACCTCCCGTGGTGAGCCTATTCTATGCCTCTTGATCCCTGCTCAAATCAGCCATTGTACCGAAAGACGATGGATTCTTGAGACGGCGGATGGGTTGGCGCAGATCTCGATCTCCTGGTTTCTCGTGGCGAAGTTGCACCATCCGGGCAGATAACCTACCCCTGTTTAGGATACCACGTGAAAAATGAAAATTCTAGAAGCCTGCCGGAAAACTAAGATTTTTAATAGCATCATCGAGAACTGATATGGTAATAAGGATTTATAGACGAAACGACGCGCTTCCGACCGTATGGGCCGGATTAACTGTCGCTGATGTCGCCGGACCTGAATGAATGACTTCAACGCCAAGTATAGCGTCATTATCCACGTATTCTGATCAACCGCCGTATACGGAACCGTACGTGCGGTGGTGTGAGAGGATGGGGGGGGCGCAAGCCCCCCTCCTACTTGATCCATTTTTTTTCGATTGAAAAGACTCGCGATTATATTTGACAGCTGGTTAAAATAGCCGTATTCTCGTATCGTGAAAACCCGCTACCTGACCGGCCAAGTGAAGAAAGATATCGTCAAGAAAATGGTCTTCGTCTCGGGGCCGCGTCAGGTCGGGAAAACCACCATGGCCCGCCGGGTCATTTCCGACCCGGCCGCCTATCTGAACTGGGATATCGCCGAGCATCGGGAGAGGATCCTGCGCCGCGAATGGCCGGCGGGGGGCGAGATCATCTTCGACGAGATCCATAAATACCGTTCCTGGCGCAACTACCTTAAAGGGCTGGTCGATCAGCCTGACCGCCGATGGAAGCTCCTCGTCGTTGGAAGCGCGCGCCTGGACGCCTACCGGTTCGGCGGCGATTCGCTCCAAGGCCGATATCATTTTCTGCGGCTCCACCCTTTCTCCGCCGCCGAGCTGGGCATGACGAGGCCGCAGGAGCTTCAGGACTTGCTGCGCTTGGGAGGATTCCCCGAGCCGTTCCTTTCCGGGTCGGAAACGGAGGCGCGGCGCTGGTCCCGGGAATACCGAAGCCGCATTATCCGGGACGAAATCACCTCTCTGGAGACGATCGTCGATCTGGGGAACCTCGAGCTGATGGCGCTTCGCCTGCCCCAGCTTGTCGGCTCCCCCCTGTCGATTAACGCTTTGCGCGAGGACCTTCAGGTCAGCCATAAGACCGTCTCCCGGTGGCTCCAGGCCCTGGAGAGGCTCTACGTGATCTATCGCCTGGCGCCTTTTGGGGCGCCCAGGATTCGGGCCGTCAAGAAGGAACAAAAGCACTACCAGTATGACTGGACCCTCGTTCCGGACATGCCGCGCCGCTTCGAGAACCTCGTCGCCGGCCATCTTCTCAAATGGGTCCACTTCGAGCAGGACACCGCGGGGCGCGATCTGGAACTTCGCTACTTCCGGGATGTGGACGGCCGGGAAGTGGATTTCGTCGTGACCGACGGAACGAAACCTGTTCGGTTGGTCGAAGTCAAATGGGGGGATGAGGAGATCGCCCGCGGCCTTCGCTACCTCAAAGCCCGGTTTCCCGAGGCCGAGGCGGTCCAAATCAGCGCCATGGGCGAGAAGGATTTCGTGTCGCCCGAGGGCATCCGAGTCCGTCCGGCGCTTCCCTACCTCAGCGAGCTGATATGATCGCCTCCGGCCGCGCCATCAAGGTCAACGAAGCCCAGCCCAAGACCGACCGTCCCCGCACCGGCGGCTTCGGCGGCAGCGGCGGCCGGAACCGGTACTGACTGGAAACGGTATTTCGGAACGCGGCTTCGCCCCTGTAATATAGCCGGTTAGGGCGGAGCGGTTCCCAGGCAAGAACCATCGGGCGGATCGCCCCGCGAGGGGAGATCCGCCCTTTTTTTGGTGCGCCCGGCAGGGCGCACCTGCTTTAGGGTGTAAATCCCGAACACGCCGATCAGATCGAACTGGGGCCTTATCCACGGACCAACCGGGAAAGGATCAAGGCCGATTCTTTTGGTTCGCGGGGGGAATGGACAACGCGTGCTGATTTGAATATGATATTTTAAAAACCGCATAATTATTAGGAGGAGGGAACCATGTCCAAAGTCATGCGGGTTGTCGTGTTGGCCGTCCTGTGCGTCGGCGCGCTCTTGGCGGCGGTTCCGGGGCAGGCCTGGGCCGCGGGGCCCAAATTCCGGATCAGGCTTTGGGGCGGCGGCGCCTACGTCAGCGGGGGCGACATTAACGCCGGGCTGAAAGGCCTGGGCGATTATTGGCTCGCAAGGGACGAGTACATCGGCTGGAACGACAAGGGCGCATACTCGCCGGCGCATTTGGGATTCGAGTTCGGCACCGACGTGACTTTCCAGATCACCCCCAACCTGGGGGTCGGCATCGGCGCCGGCTACGTCCAGGCGTCCAAGACCAGTACGATCTCTTCCAGCTTGGGCAGCTATACGGAAGAGTATTCGATGATGCCCAAACTCTCGGCCTTCGTCCTGCGTTTCCTGAACGTCACGTACTCCCTGCCCCTGGGCCGATCCCTCCGGTTCAACATCTTTGCCGGCGGCGACTACTACTTCGCCAAAGGTTCGACGAACTACCGGTATGATTATCCCGACGGCGATTGGTCCCTCTATGATAATACGGCCAGCGGCGGCGGCTTCGGCGCCCACACGGGATTAGGTTTGGACATCGCCCTGGGCAAGTTCTTCTCCCTTTTCTTCGAAGTCGGCGGCCGTTACGCGCGCTTCGGGGGTCTCGAAGGGACCTACCTGTATACGGAGGAAAGTGGATACAGCAACGAGGAGAAGGGATTTATGACTTTTTATGAGTACAAGTGGCAGTCGGTTTGGTACGGACGCGCCTTCGTCATGGAGGATGAGGCTCCGACCGGGTCCTCATACCGGAACCAACGGGAGGCCAAGATCGACTTCAGCGGCGTTGCGGCGGTCTTCGGCGTCAGCATCAATTTCTAAGACCGAGGGGCTTGACGACGGGAGCGGAAGGAAAGCCCGGGATTTCGTCCGGCGGCCGGAAACGGTTTGCTTCCCTGCATAAGAAGGGCTTCCCCGGGCCGGTTCCTCTGTTGAGCGGCTTCGGCCTCCGCGCGGGCTGGACCGGCAAGCGGATCCTTTAGCCCTATGCCCCATCACGGCTCCCGGCTTAAGGCGTTCGGGCGGATTGCCCGGCTTGAAAAAACCGGCAACGGACCGGGACCAGGGCTCGTTTCATTGTCGACGAACCGATCGGCGCGAAGACGGAAGGCGGGGACCGAGCAGGGCAAGGAGGGTGACGTATGTCTCGAGCAAAGATCATTCGGACGCTGGCGATCCTGGCGGTAGTTACGGCCGCTGCCTGCAGCAGTCCGTCATCGTCGACGTCGAGCACCGCGGAAAAGGCCACCTTTACGATGGATGTGGGGGATTATGCCCAAATTTATCTGGATTCCGCGGACGGCCTGCGGCATTTTAAAAATAACCTTATCATCGAGTCGACCAACGATGTCGATGGAACGATCACCTCCCTGACGGTGAGCTGGTACATCGGTGACGCCTTGATCGCGTACTCGGAGCATGATGGTGGTTCGTTCACGGGCGAGGGCAGCCTCGAACTCGCTTTCGATTCCACTTGTGACGCGGCGTACAGGGCGGAAAAGTCCGTCATCCGGGTCGTCGGGACCGACGAGAACGCCTATGCCATCGACCAGTCCGAAACCTATACCTGGATATGGAATTACATCGCCGAGGAGCTCCGAGCCAAGGGGCGCCCCGTCCGTCGCTGAGCCCGATCGGGTTTGACCCGGCCCCGAGTCCCGGCCTGAAGCGCGGGCTACGCTTGACATCCCGCGAAGGCCGAGCCTAGGGCTCCCCGCGGGCCTATCTGTTCTTCTATCTCATCGCCGGCGCCTATCTTGTCCTGGCCCTGTTGTGG
>JAQULS010000201.1 GCA_028749235.1 Acidobacteriota bacterium
CTTCTTGTCCTCTTCGGGCAGCTCGGTGATGAGGCCCTCGGTGGTCAGCATCAGCCCGGCGATCGAGGCCGCGTTCTGCAGGGCGATCCGGACGACCTTGGTCGGATCCAGGATGCCGGCCTTGATCATGTCCTCGTATCGCTCGGTCAGGGCGTTGAAGCCCATGTCCTGCTTCTGCTCGCGGACCTTCTCGACCACGATCGAGCCTTCCACGCCGGCGTTGTTGGCGATCGTCCGCAGGGGCTCTTCGAGCGCGCGGCGGATGATGTCGGCGCCGATCTTGATGTCGCCCTCGAGCTTGAGGGATTCGAGCGACTTCTGGGACCGGAGAAGCGCCACGCCGCCGCCGGGCACGATGCCCTCTTCGACGGCCGCCTTGGTGGCGTGCATGGCGTCCTCGACCCGGGCCTTCTTTTCCTTGAGCTCGGTCTCGGTGGCCGCGCCGACCTTGATCAGGGCCACGCCGCCGACCATCTTGGCCAGCCGCTCCTGCAGCTTCTCGCGGTCGTAGTCGGAGGTGGTCTCGTCGATCTGGTTGCGGATCTGCTTGATGCGGGCCTTGATGTCGGCGTCCTTGCCCTTACCCTCGACGATGGTCGTGTTGTCCTTGTCGATGACGACCTTTTTGGCCTCGCCCAGCCAGTCCATGCCGACGTTTTCCAGCTTGACGCCGATGTCCTCGGTGATGACCTTGCCGCCGGTCAGAATGGCGATGTCCTCGAGCATGGCCTTGCGGCGGTCGCCGAAGCCGGGGGCCTTGACGGCGGCGCAAATGAAGGTGCCCTTGATCTTGTTGACGACCAGGGTGGCCAGCGCCTCGCCCTCGACCTCTTCGGCCACGACGACGAGCGGCTTGCCCATGCGGGCCACGTTCTCGAGCAGGGGCAGGAACTCGCGCAGGTTGCTGATCTTCTTCTCGTGGAGCAGGATCAGCGGGTTCTCCAGGACGCACTCCATGCGGTCGGCGTCGGTGATGAAGTAGGGCGATAGGTAGCCGCGGTCGAACTGCATGCCCTCGACGATGTCCAGGGCCGTTTCCATGCCCTTGGCTTCCTCGACCGTGATGACGCCGTCCTTGCCGACTTTCTCCATGGCCTCGGCGATGATCTTGCCGATGCTTTCGTCGTTGTTGGCCGAGATGGCGCCGACCTGGGCGATCATCTCGCCGCTGACTTCGCGGCTCAGCTTCTTGAGGTCGCCGACGACGATTTCGACGGCCTTGTCGATGCCCTTCTTGATCATGGTCGGATTGGCGCCGGCCGTGACGTAGCGGAGGCCCTCGCCGTAGATGATCTGGGCCAGGACCGTGGCCGTGGTCGTGCCGTCGCCGGCGACGTCCGAGGTCTTGGAGGCCACTTCCTTGACCAGCTGGGCGCCCATGTTCTCCAGGTGGTCCTTGATCTCGACTTCCTTGGCCACCGTGACGCCGTCCTTGGTGATGGTGGGGGAGCCGAATTTCTTGTCGATGACGACGTTCTTGCCCCGGGGGCCGAGGGTGGCCTTGACCAGGTTGCTTAAAGCGTTGACGCCCTTGAGCAGCTGCGCACGGGCGTCGTCTCCCAACATGATTTGTTTCGCCATTATCGTATCTCCTTATGGTTCCAGACGGATCAGCTGACGATGGCCAGGATCTCTTCCTCGCGGAGGATGAGATGCTCGACGCCGTCGATCATCACTTCGGTGCCGCTGTACTTGCCGATCAGCACCTTGTCGCCCTTCTTGACGGCGAGCGGAACGACCTTGCCGTCCTCGTTGACCTTGCCATGGCCGGCTTCGATGATCTCGGCCTGCTGGGGCTTTTCCTTGGCGGTATCGGGGATGATGATGCCGCCGCGCCGGACTTCCTGCTCCTCGATTCTCTTGACCAGGACCCGGTCATAGAGCGGAGAAATCTTCATGAAAACCTCCTCGAATGATTGAAATTAGCAGTCTCTAAAGAGAGGTGCTAATAATAAGCGAATATAACCCTCTTGTCAAGAGGGAAACAGGAGAAATTTAGCAGACCTTAGCGTAGACTGCTAAAATTTCTTGATTTTAAGAGATTTAGCCCTGTTGTGAAGGGTATTCCGGTGCAAACCGAGGGCTTTGGCCATCTCGGTTTTGTTCCCGTTGTGCCGCTTCAGCGACGCCTCGAGGTAGAGTTTTTGGAACTCCCTTTCGGCATCGCGGAAGCGGACCCCCTTCTCGACCAGATCTTCGATCAGGAGCTCCATCTTCTGATGGATATTGAGCTCCCTAAATTTTTTTTCCATTGTCGGACGCGCCGGTTGCGATCCCTTCGTAGGCGATCTTGATCTGGTCCTTGAGCTCCTGCGGAATGAGCTGAACGGCGGTCTTGGTGACCTTGTAGACGAGCGGGGCCAGGCGGGAGCCCGACAAGGCGCTCTTGTTGACCGGGAAAGCCAGCAGGGCGAAAATGACGGCGCCGGCCACGAGCACGCCCTCGACGCAGCCGACCAGGGCGCCGAGGATGTGGTTGACGAAGCCGAGCGAGCCCTTGGTCGCCTTGGTCACCAGATTGGCCAGGAATCCGCCGATGATCAGGACGGCCAGGAAGAGGATCAGGAATCCGACGAAATTGGCCGCGGGCGGATCCTTGATCAACTTCCCGGCGAACGAGGCCACCGGCCCGTAGAAGCGGGCGGCGACGAAGATGCCGACGAGAACGACGATCAGACCGATGATCTCGCGAACGAAGCCTTTGACCAGCCCGATAATGAAAGCCAGAATCACCAGACACGCCAGCACGATGTCCAGCCAATTAAACGGCATGTTCGGCCCTCCTCCTCGAAATGAGTGCGTTTATCATTTCATAATGCCCATCGCGAATCAAGCCGAAAGGAACTTGCGGCTTGACCCGGCCGTGGAAGTCGGAGCCGGCGGTGGCCACCAAACCGAAGTCCCGGGCCGCGTCGGCGTAGAAGCGGGTCTGGGCCGCGTCGTGGTAGGACGTGTAGACTTCCAGCCCCTCCAGCCCGCGGGACCGGAGCACGGCCAGGTCGTCCCGGGTCGTATTCTGGAAGTACGCGCCGGGATGGGACAGGACGGGCACCGCGCCGGAGGCCGGAGCCAGGTCGAGGACGTCGAGCAGCGGGATGTGCCGCTTGCGGGCGAAGGCGGGCTTGCCCTCCATGAAATAGTCGATGTAGAAAAATTTGGGGGCCAGGGGCCGGCCGGACTCGTCATAGTACGACCGCAGCCGCGAATCGCGCCGCGACCCGGCCTTGTCCAACAGGATCTGGGCGATCTTGATGCCCAGCGGGGGCGTCGCGCCGACCGCGGCGGCGACCTCCTCCCAAGTCAGGTCGAAACCCAGCCGCCGCAGATTCCCGACCCGCTCCCGCGCTTCGATCCAGCGGCCGTCGCTGACGAACGAGGAGATGCGGGCCACGGCCGGGTGGGTCCAGTCGAGGAACGGCAGGAGGCAATGGAACTCCCGGCCCTCGTAGGTCGCCGTGACTTCCATGCTCGGAACGATTTCGACGCCGGCGGCCCGGCCGGTTTCGATCGCTTCCGGGTAGGCGGCCACGGTGTCGTGATCGGCGAAGGACACGGCGATGAAGCCGTTGGCCCGGGCCATCTCGACGATCTGGGCGGGGGTGAATTCGCCGTCGCTGGAGAAAGTCGTGTGGATGTGGAAGTCGACGAATCCGGGCTTCACGGTCCCCCTCCGCCGGCGCTTCAGAGAGCGGCCTTCCCGGTCAGCAGACGGAAAATCTCGAGATATTTCGCGGACGTCTTGGCGATGATGTCGGGGGGCAGGACCGGGGGATCGGACTGCTTGTCCCAGCCGGTCGTCTCCAGGTAGTCGCGGACGAACTGTTTATCCAGGCTGGGCTGGCTCTTGCCCGGCTCGTAGGAGGCCAGCGGCCAAAAGCGCGAGGAATCCGGGGTGAAAATCTCGTCGACGAGGATCAGGGTGTCGCCGTCCAGTCCGAACTCGAACTTGGTGTCGGCGATAATGATGCCCTTGGACAGGCCGTGCAGGGAAGCCTTTTGGAAAAGCTCCAGGCTGACCTTGCGGATCTTCTTGGCCAGGGCGGAGCCGACGTTCCTTTCCATCTCCTTGAAGGAGATGTTCTCGTCATGGCCCTGCTCGGCCTTGGTCGAGGGGGTGAAGATGGGCTCCTCCAGGCGGTCGGATTCGACCAGGCCGGCCGGCAGCTTGAGGCCGCAGACTCTTCCGGACTTCTTGTATTCCTTCCAGCCCGACCCCGACAGATAGCCGCGCACGACGCACTCGATCGGGACCACCTTGGTCCGGCGGACGAGCATCGACCGCTTGTCCAGGACCGCACGGTGAGGCTGCAGGATGGCGGGGAAAGCCGCCGCGTCGGCCGTGATGACGTGGTTCTCGACGATGAGCGAGGTGTATTCGAACCAGAACGCCGAAAGCTGGGTCAGGACCGCGCCCTTGCTCGGGATGAGCGAAGGCAGGACGTAGTCGAAAGCCGAGATGCGATCGGTCGCGACGACAAGCAGGTCCTCGCCCACCTCGTAGACGTTGCGCACCTTACCCTTCTTGAAAAGAGCGAGGCCCGGCAAATCGATGTCGGCGGCGGCTTGATTCATGGAGCACCTTTGAGCCCAAGGGCTCGGATCAGTCGCCGGGAATCATACCCCAAGAAGGAAAGAGGAATCAATAAACCCGTCAACACATGATCAATGCCTTGGTGATCCGGATGTTCTGAGGATTCCCCTTTTCGTCCGCGGCAATAGCGGTAATTCTCACGGACCAACCGGCCCCGTTAGGCTTCACATAGACGATATTCCCGGAAATTTCGAAGATGCCGTTTCCCCCGACGAGGTTGCCGCCCTTATTGAACACCTCGACCTTTGTAATCTGGGGGATTACGCTTGGAGAGCAATTGTCTTGAGCCGTCACCGTGATTTTGTTCGCTTTATTGCCGTTGCCCT
>JAQULS010000062.1 GCA_028749235.1 Acidobacteriota bacterium
TCCACCATTCCGAAACCGACTCAAAAGATCAAGTAGTCGCTTGGCCGTTTGTGGTAGAACTTCCTCCTCGTTATAACAAGGGACAACAATTCCTAGCGTAATAGTCATTTTTTCTTCACTTTAGAATTAAATATTGCGAACTTTACTATTTTTAAAAGACTCGGAAAACGTAGAGTTTCTGAAGAAAGTATGAAAGAATTGCCCCGGGAAATGCAATAATTGCGCCAGCACTATAAGCATCGAACCCGGATCGAATTAGTTGCGCGATTGCCGTCACATTTACAAAATACATTACAACCCAAACAATCACAAAACGCAAAAATAAAAATTTATCCCGCCTTCCGAATACAAACGTCATTTGTGCAAAAAAACCAACTATTACGCTTAATGTGAGAGCAAAAAAATTCGCCAAATTATAGTTTGCACCCATAAACAAAAATATTGCGTACAAGGTGAATCCGAATGCTGTATTGACAACACCGACCAACGCAAATCTGATCAAACGTAGTTTTATGAAATTCAGGCCGCCAAACATATTTAAGGCGCTTCTCAGTGCGCTAATCATGAAGAATCCATAGATACAGTGCGAGTCTGGCATAGTTATTTAGCGTCGCCATCATGACGCCCAAAATATTATCAACGCCATCAATTGCAAATTCACCTATGTTTTTTGTTTTTTTTATGAATCGACGATAATCTTTGCTTTGCGCAGTGCCAATTGCCACGCTCCATGAACCTTCAGATATTCGAAACGAAGAAAGTGCATCCGAAAAATAATAAGCATCGCCCCTAAGTAAAAGTCGAAACCAATAATCAATATCAATTACGTAAGGGATATCGGAATCAAATCCCCCGATCGCCCGCGCTGTTTCGGCCCGAAATAAGACTGCTCCTGGCTCGCCGATTAAATTAGTTCCTCGCCTTATGCATCTACGCACTATCCTATCCGCACGAACAACGCCAGAGCATGCACTTGGGTAAGTGCGCAAAAAAATGGGCGTGTTCTTCTGGTTCACAATCGTCCTAGCGCAAAAAACCAACTCTATTTTTCGCATTCCATCCCGCTCAAATATTTCGACTTGCCGCTCCACGCATGTTGGGGCAAGCAAATCATCTGATCCTACTGGCTCTGGACCTACGAGGCGAACCGGACGGCCTCCGAGTTCGAGCGCCTGGTCGCAAAGCTCAAGAGCGGGCACATCACGTCGCCCCTGACCCTCCTCAACCTCGTCTATGGAGCCATGTCGGCGGAAGCCGTCCTGCGCAGCATGTACTATGCCGGCGGCCTGGAGCGGCGTTACAGCCTGAAGTTCAAGCTGGCTCTGGCCCAGGAAAACCAGTCCCTGCCTTACGGGGTGGGGGCGCTGTGGGCCGGGGCGGGAGCGCTCTACTCCTGGCGCGGCATCTGCGGCTGCGCCTCGCGCATTCCCGACGCCTGGGACCGGCCCTATGACATGTACTGGTGGACGGGCCAGGACGGCAGCCGGATCCTGATGAAATGGTACTCCCAGATCCGCCATGATTACTACGGCATCGGCGGCTACGCGGAGGCGCGCAGCGCCGCCGACGCCATCGCCCAGACCGAAAGCTCCGATTTTCAGAGCCGCGTGCCCTATTCGATCGTGGGCCTTTTCGGCTATGGCGGAGACGACCTGGAAAGCCGCACGGAGGCCATCATCGATGCCGCCCGATCGGGCACGACCGCCGACCGCAAGGTCATCGTCTCCGGCGAGGTCGACTTTTTCGAGGCCTTCGAGGCCGCGTACGGCTCCACTCTGCCTTCCCTCGGCCTGAGCTTCGGCAACGAATGGGATCTCCTGACCGCCTCGATGGCCGAGCTGTCGGGAAGCGTCAAGCGAGGCGTCGAGAGCCTGCGCTCGGCCGAGGCCATGGCCGCCCTGGTCGCGGCGAAGAACGCCGAGTTCATGAGCGGCCGGGAGGAGGCCCGCGCCAAGGCCTGGATCAGCCTCGGCCTGTACTACGAACACGACTGGACGGCGGACGGCCCGATCGGCAGAGACGCCCGGGCGGCCTGGGAAAGGGAGCAGGCCGCCGGTTTTCTGGATTACGTCGAGGCGCTCGCGGCCGACGCGGCCGACGCGCTCGGCGGCATGATCCGCAAGGAAGGAACCCAGCGGAGATTCTTCGTCTTCAACGGCTTGAGCTTCGCCCGCACCGGACCGGCCGATCTCGACCTCGGAGACGAGTCCGTCGTCCACGCCGTCGATCTGGCCGGCGGGAACGAGGTACCCTCGCAATGGATCGGCCCGGCTGGCGCCCGCCGTCTCCGGATCTGGGCGGAAGACGTGCCCTCGCTGGGCTACAAGGTCTTCGAAATCGTCCCCGGAGAGGGGCAGGCGTTCGGCGACGGTCCGACCGCCGCGGGCTCCGGCCTGGAAAACAGCCGGTACCGGCTCACGGTCGCCGCCAACGGCGCTCTCACGAGCCTCATCGATAAGACGCTCGGCTCACGCGAGTTCGTCCGCGCCTCCGGCGGCCGCCGGATGAACGAGCTGGGATCCGGCGGCGGCACGCTGGCCGTGATCGACGCCGGCCCGGTCTCGGCCACCCTGCAGGCGGTTTCCCCTTCCCCCCTGGCCCACACCACGGAGGTGACGATCTACCGGGACTCCGACCGGATCGATATCCGCAACGAGATCACGGCCGGCTTCTCCGATATCCAGAGCTGGTCCTTCGGCCTGGCCCTGGATTCGCCCGAGGTCCGGCACGAGGAAGTCGGGGCCGTCATCACGGCCAAGCCGGACGCCGAAGGAGGCCAATACGCGTCGCGCGGCTTGCGGCGCGACTGGCTGACCGTGAACCATTTCGCGGACATGAGCGAAGGCGGCGTGGGGCTGACGATCTCGACCGCCGACAACCAGTTCTTCCGGCTCGGCGACAGCACCCCGGAGCGGCTCGATACCTCCACTCCCCGGCTCGAGGTGCTGGCCGGCGGGCAAGTGGACGGCGCCGGCCTGGGCATCCCCGGCCAAGGCGGAGATACGAGCTTTCTCCAAAGGTTCGGCCTCCTGACGCATGCGGCCTTCGATCCCGCGGCGGCCATGCGCTTCGCCTTGGACCACCAGAATCCGTTCGTCACGGGCGAAGTGACGGGCGGGACGTTCTACCCGGCCGAGTCCTTCGCCTTCCTGAGCCTGGACGATCCGAACGTCCTGGTCTGGGCCCTCAAGCCGGCCGAGGACGGGAGCGAGAACAGGACCATCGTCCGTCTCTGGAACGTCCAGGCCGCCGCCGCGGAACCGACCCTGACCTTGGGCGATCTCTCCATCCTCGACGCAAAGTCGGTCAGCCACATCGAAACCCCGATCGAGTCGGTCGCCGCCCAGGGCTCCGGGATGACGACAAGCCTGGCCGGCTGGCAATGGCGCACTTTCTCCCTGGGCTTGAACGGCGCAAAGGCCAAAGGCAAAGGGGTAGGCCGGGGCAAGGTCCGCTGAATCCCGGTCAGAAAGACAGCGACAGGCTTCCGCCGGCCTGGACGCCGCGCACCGGGTGCGGCTTTTCGAAGATCCAGACGTAGCGGCCGTCCAAGCGAAGGCTCAACGCCTTGGTCAGCTTGATAAAGATTCCGCCTCCGGCTTGGACAAGCGGATCGAAGCGATCCTTGAAAGCGGGGGCCGGGATGATGATGGCATAACCATAGCTGGAGGTCGCCTGGGTCTCGCCGGCCAAAGCGGCATCGAAGCCCCCTCCCGCGCCGAGATAGGGCTGGATGCCGCCCGTCAGCAGCCGGAAGAAGATCCCCAGAGTCGCGACCAGACGGGCCGACGCGTCGAAGGACACCGTATCGCCGTCGGAGGGATCCTCCAGGGTGACGGGCGAGGCCGCGACCCAGCGGGCTTCGAGCTCGAACAGCCAGCGGCCGGAATTCAGACCCAGGCCCAGCCCGGCCCAGGCGGGCGCATGATACGGCGTCACCGGGAAGTCATTGACCCCGGCTTCGTAGTCCCCGGCCACGCCATGGACGAAAACGGGATGGACGCCTCCCGATAGCGAAAGAAGGACGGACTGCCCGCCGGACGCCGTGGATGCCGCGCCAAGCAGCATGGCCATGGCGAATGCCGCCGCCCCTGCCCCGGAGCGTTTCATGTTATCTGGATTATACCACGAAGCCCGGCCGCGCCCGCAACATGACACCCGGCGGCCTCACCCCCAAGGGGGACTCCGGAGGACCGCGAATCACCCCTGTTTTCATCGGAGGGGACGATTGCGGGAGTCCCTCCGGATCGGAGACAATGGCCGTAGCCGGATGATTCCGGCCGCATACCGACTTCGGTGTGAACGCCAAGCCCGGAGGCAAACAGCCATGTGCGGATGGGTCGCCCTTTTCAACAAAGACCACGAGCCCGTCGATCCGTCCGTTCTGGCGTCCATGGCCGAGGCCCTGGCCCATCGCGGCCCGGACGGCTCCGGGATCCTCATCGAAGGCGCCGCCGGGCTGGCCCACAAGCGGCTGGCGGTGATCGATCTCGCCGGAGGCGCCCAGCCTATGACGGTCGGTCCCGTCACCGTCGTCCACAACGGGGAGATCTTCAACTATCGTGAGCTGCGCCGCGAACTTGAAGGCCGCGGCATCATCTTCCGCACGAACTCGGACACCGAGGTCCTGGCCCGGGCCTATCTGGCTTGGGGCGAGGACTGCGTGCTCCGGTTCAACGGCATGTTCGCCTTCGTCGTCTTCGACCGCCGCAACGGGCGCGTCTTCGCCGCCCGCGATCCTTTCGGGATCAAGCCCCTATACATCTGGACGGACGGCCGGCGGACGGCCCTGGCCTCGGAGATCAAGGCCTTCCTGCGGCATCCCGCGTTCCGGCCCGAGCCCGAGCCGGCCGCCCTGCGTGATTACGCCGTCTTTCAATACGTCCTGGGCGAAGAGACATTCTTCCGCGGCGTCCGCAAGATCCGGCCCGGCCATTCCTTGAGCCTCGACCCGGAAACGGGTACCGAAAAGCACGTCCGCTACTGGGAGCCGGACTTCGAGGTCCGGGACACCTGCCGCGAGGAGCACTGCGTGGAGATCCTGCGGGACCTCCTGCGCGATGCGGTACGGCTGCAGCTGCAGAGCGACGTTCCCGTCGGCGCCACCCTTTCGGGCGGGATCGACTCCAGCCTGGTTACCATCCTGGCCGGCCAGCTCGGCGGCGGGTCCCTGACCGCCTTCACCGGCGCCTTCCGCGAAGGCCCGGCTTTCGATGAATCGGAGTATGCCCGGCAGGCCGCGGCCGCGGCGGGGGCGGAGCTTCGCCTCATCCATCCCACGGCCGCCGACTTCATTGAAGTCATGCCCAAGATCGTCTACCACATGGACGAGCCGGCCGCCGGGCCGGGAGTGTTCGCCCAGTACGTGGTAGCCCGGGAAGCCTCCCGCTCGGTCAAGGTCCTGCTCGGCGGGCAGGGCGGAGACGAAGTCTTCGGCGGCTACGTCCGCTACGTCATCGCCTACCTGGAGCAGGCCCTCAAGGGCGCCGTCTACCAGAGCAACGACGAAGGCGAGCACATCGTCTCGCTCAGCTCCATCCTGCCGAACCTTCCGGCGCTGCGGACCTACGGCCCGATGCTCCGCTACTTCTACGCCGAGGGATTCTTCGGCGAAATGGACCGCCGCTACTTCCGGCTCATCGACCGCAGCCAGGGCGACCTGGGCTGCTTCGCGGCGGATATGCGGGCCGGCCTCGATCCGGAGGTGGCCTTCGGCCGCTTCCACAGCCTCTTCCATCATCCCCGGACTCTGTCCTACTTTAATAAAATGGTCCACTTCGACCTGGCCGCCGGGCTGCCGTCCCTCCTGCACGTCGAGGATCGCGTCAGCGCCGCGCACGGTCTCGAGTCGAGGGTGCCCCTCCTCGACCGACGCATCGTCGAGTTCGTCGCTTCCCTGCCGCCGCGGCTGAAGTACCGCGGGGCCGAGATGAAGGTCCTGCTGAAGAAGGCCGCGGCCGGGATCGTCCCCTCCTCCATCCTGGCCAGGCGGGACAAGATGGGCTTTCCCGTCCCCCTGCACCTGTGGGCCCGCAACGGCCTGGGCGCCTTCTTCCGCGACGTGCTGACCTCGCAGGCCTGCCGCGAGCGGGGCTTGTTCGACCAGGCCCGCGTCGCCGAGCTCATCGGCCGGGAGGAAGACTTCGGCCGCCGGCTCTGGGGACTCCTGAACATCGAGCTCTGGTTCCGGACCTTCATCGACGGATCCGGCCGGAGCGGAGGTAAGCCATGATGCCCCCCATCCGCGAAGCCGCCGTCTTCGGAGCCGGCGTCGTCGGCGTTCCGATGGCCGCCCTTCTGGCGGACGCTTCGGACGGGCCCCGGGTCGTCCTGATCCAGCGCCCGTCTCCCGCCTCGGCCTGGAAGGTCGGGGCCCTCAACGAGGGCCGCAATCCCCTGGGCGGAATCGAACCGGGGCTCGAGGAGGCGATAGCCCGGACCGTCGCCGGCGGACGGCTTCGAGCCTCATCCGATGCGGCCGAAGCCAAGGACGCCGATGCCATCCTGGTCTGCGTCCAGACGGACAAGTCCGGCCGGGGGCCGGATTACGGGCCGCTCTTCGGCGCCCTGGACGAGTTGGCCGCCGTCCTGGCCGGCCGCGGCGGCGGCTTTCGGCCTCTTGTCATCATCGAATCCACCCTGGCGCCCACGACCATGTCCTCCGTCATTCGGCCGCGACTGGCCGCGCACGGCCTGGTCGAAGGGCGCGACATTGATCTCGGCTATTCGCCCAACCGGGTCATGCCCGGCCGCCTGGTCGAGCGCATCCGGAGCGGTGACAAGCTCGTCGCCGGCCTACGGCCGGCAACGACGGATCGGATCCTGGATCTCTATCGGCGGATCGTTCCCGCCGACCGGCTCCACGCCTCCGATCCGCTGACGGTGGAGATCGTCAAAACCCTGGAAAACGCCCAGCGCGATGTCCGCATCGCCTACGCGGCCGAAGTCGCCCGCTTCTGCGACGCCGCGGACATCGACTTCCACGCCCTGCGGGCCGAAGTCGACAGCCGCCTGAACCCGGCGACCGGCCTGCTCATCCCGACGGTCGGCGTCGGCGGCCATTGCCTGCCCAAGGACGGCATCCTTCTGCTTTGGCGCATGAGCGACGCGAAATGCGATCTCGAGGACAGCCTTATCCTGGAGGCGCGGCGGATCAACGACGAATCCCCCGCCGTGGCCGCCGCCCGCATCGAAAGCGCCTTCGGCCCCCTGCACCGGACTTCCCTGGCCCTGCTTGGAGCGGCCTACCGTCCCGACGCGGCCGACACCCGGAATTCCCCGGCCATGGCGCTGGGCCGGATCCTGCGGCCCCGCTGCGAGGCCTTGACCCTGCACGATCCCTATGTCCGGGCGGTGGATCCCCGGTTGGCCGAAGCCGGCCTGGCCGACATCTTCACCGACGATCTGGAAGCCGCCTTAAGCCGGGCCGAAATCATCGTCGTCGGAACGGCTCACCGCGATTACCGCGCGGCTCTTTTGGGCGATGCGATCCTGCCTTCCGCCCGGGCCGTTTTCGACGCCGCCCATCTGGCGCGGCGGGACGAGTTCGCGGTCCGCCCGCTCGTCTATGAAGGCATCGGCAAGGGCCAAAGCGCGCCCCCGGCCCGCCTGGTCGAGGCCGTCGAAGCCGGCCTCTTGGCCGTCGGACGAGGTCTGGCCAACGAGGTCGCCGGCCTGGCCGCGTTCTTGAACGATGGGCCGTACGGGGAATCCGGGGCACCCATCGAGCTCGAAACCATCCGCCGCCTGGCCGCGACGTGCGCCACCGGTTGCGACGTGGCCCAAACAGGCCCCGTGGACCGTCTGCCCGAATACCCGGGCTTCCGGCCGCGTCTTCCCGAAGCCGGCCGCCGGGCCTGGGAGAAGCGGCGTTGATCAAGCCCAGGGCCGCGCTCTCGTTCGATCTGGACAATCTGTGGTCCTATCTCAAGACGCACGGTGACGCGGGATGGGTCGACTACCCTTCCTACCTGCCGCGGCTTCTCCCTCCCGTTCTCGATTGGTTCGCCGGCCGGAGACTGCGGCTGACCTTTTTCGTGGTCGGACGGGACGCGGCCCGGCCCGAGAATGCCTCCGCGCTGGCCGCCCTGGCCCCGGCCGGCCACGAGATCGGCAACCATTCCCTCGAGCACGAGCCTTGGCTTCACACCTACCCGCGCCGGCGCATCGCCGCCGAGATAGACGCGGCCGAACAAGCCATCACGGCGGTCACCGGAGTCCGCCCCGACGGCTTCCGGGGACCCGGCTTTTGCTGGAGCCCGGATCTCCTCGAAGTCTTGGCCGACCGCGGCTACGTTTACGACGCGTCCACCCTGCCCACCTTTCTGGGCCCTTTGGGACGAGCCTACTACTTCGCCCGATCACGCTTCGAGCCCGAAGAGAAAGCCCGACGAAAGGGGCTCTTCGGCGGCCTTTCCGACGGGCTCCGCCCGTCCGGTCCCTATGTCTGGGCTCTGCCCTCGGGCCGCCGCTTGACCGAGATTCCCGTCACCACCATTCCCGTCCTCAAGACTCCCTTTCACTTGAGCTATCTCATGTACCTGGCCCGATACTCCGAGTCGCTGATGTCGGCTTATCTCCGGCTGGCGCTCGGCGCGTGCCGCCGGGCGGGATTCGGGCCCAGCTTCCTCCTCCATCCGCTGGACTTCCTGGGCCCCGAAGACGCGCCCGGCCTTGCCTTCTTCCCGGGAATGGATATTAATAAAAGGAAAAAGATGCGTTTGGCCGGCCGCGTCCTGGACGAACTGGCCGAGCGCTTCGAAATCGTTCCGCTCGGCGAGTATGCCCGCGGCTTGGCCGCCGGGCCCCGGCCTCTCCGGGTTCGCCCGGCGGGAATCGTAAAAACGGCGCGAGCAGGAGGTTCGTCATGAGCAAGCCGCTGGTTTCCGTGGTCCTGCCCGCCTATAACGAAGAAGCCGGCCTGCGATCCAGTCTGGACCGGGTCTGGACGGCCTTGGAAGCTCTACAGGCCGAATACCGGACCGAAATCGTCGTCGTCGACGACGGCAGCACCGACCGGACAGGCCAGGTGGCCGAGTCGTTCGCGGGCGAACATGACGGCGTCCGTGTCCTTCGCCATTGGGAGAACTTGCGGCTCGGACAGGCTCTGCGCAGCGCCTTCCAGGCCTCGCGGGGCGACATCATCGTCGTTCTGGACGCGGACTTGAGCTATACACCCGAGATCATCGGCGCCCTGCTGAAGCGAATGCACGAGACCCGAGCCCGGATCGTCATCGCCTCTCCCTACCGCAAAGGCGGGAAGGTCCTCAACGTGCCTTTATTCCGGAAGATCATGAGCCGCTGGGCCAACAGGTTCCTGTGCCGGATGGCGACGAAAGATCGTTTTTCCGACAGGCTGACCAACATTACCGGGATGGTCCGGGCCTATGACGGCGAGTTCATCCGCGGCTTGTGCCTGTGGGCCATGGATGTCGATATCAACTCCGAGATCATCAACAAGGCCAAGATCCTGCGGGCCAGGATCGTTGAGATTCCGGCCGTCCTGGACTGGGGCCCGGCCAAGCCAGGCGTGAGGCGCCGCGGCAAGCGCGGCCGCGACACCCTCCGAAGCATCATCCAGAGCCTGGTTTCCGGGTTTCTTTTCCGGCCGTTCATGTTCTTCATCGGACCCGGCCTGGGTTTGTTGATCCTCTCTCTCTATCCCCTCTTTTGGACCTTCCTCCACACCCTCCAGGCTTATGGTTCCGCGACTCCCGGAGCCTCCTTCGATTTCCGGCTTTCCGAAGCGATCGGAGCCGCCTTCAAACTCGCTCCTCACGCCTTTATTGTTGGAGGAATCTCCCTGCTGGTGGCCGTCCAGCTCATAAGCCTGGGCTTGCTGGCCCTGCAGAAGAAGCGCTATTTCGTCGAGCTGTTCACCTTGGGGACCCTGATCCTGCGCAACACCGACGCGGGCGGCTCGCCCCGCATCGTCGTCGCCGATCCCCTGCGGAAGGAATGACCGCATGTCGGCTTCCGACGCTTCGCCGGCCTTCTCGATCGCCGTGGTCGGCGGCGGCGTGACCGGGCTGGCCGCGGCGGAGACGCTCCGCCGCGAGGGCGCCAACGTCACGGTCTACGAACGGGAGTCCCGCCTCGGCGGCCTCTGCTCCGGGACCGAGATCGGCGGCCTGCCCTGCGACCGCTTCTACCACGTCGTCCTGCCCTCCGACCTCGAAACCCTCGCTTGGATCCGCGGTTTGGGCCTGGAGGACCGGCTGGTCCGGTCCGCGGCCGGGAGCGGCTTCTACGGCCGTGGTCGTCTCGTTCCCTTGGCCACGAGCGCGGACTTCCTGCGCTTCCCTTTTCTATCGTTTCCCCGCAAGATCCAGCTGGGCGCGGGCATCCTGCGGGCCGCCCTGATCGCGGACCCGTCCGGACCGGCCTCGACCGCGGCCGAACTCTGGCTGAAGCGGCGGTTCGGAACCGTCGTCACGGAGCGGATCTGGATGCCTCTCCTGCGCAGCAAGCTGGGAGAAGCCGCGCCGCGCGCTTCCGCGGCCTTCATTTGGGCCAGCATCCGCCGGCTCATGGCCGCCCGCCGCGGGCCCGCCGGCCGGGAAAGCTGGAACGGTCTTCGCGGCGGTATGCGGAGCTTGATGGCCGCGGCCGAATCCCGCCTGCGAAGCGACGGCGTCGCGGTGCGGACCGGATGCGCCGTCCGGCGGCTGACGCCTCTCGCGGACAACAAAGTCCGGCTCGAGACCGGGGACGGCGTGGCGATTCACGACGCGGTCCTGCTGACGGTCCCCGGGCCGGAGACATCCCGGCTGCTTCCCGCCGGCTCCAAGGGCGCGGAGTTCTGGGCCGGCATCGAGTATCTGGGCGTCGAAGCGGTCCTTCTCCTCCTGACGCGCCGGCTGTCCCCCTATTACATCATCAATCTCCTGGACGAGTCCCTGCCCTTCACCGGGATCATCGAAACGACGAACGTCCTGCCGCCTGAAGAGTTCGGGGGACAGCACCTCGTCTATCTCCCCAAGTACGGATCAGCCCTGCGAGGGCAGGCGGGAGAGGAAGCGACCAAGACTTCATTCCTGGCCGGACTGAAGTCCGAGTTCCCGGACCTCCGGGACGACGAGATCCTGGACGTTCGGATCGAGCGCGCGTCCGGCGTTCAGCCCCTGCTCCCTCCCGGGCCCGCCGATCCATTCCCTCCCGAAACACGGCGGCCCGCCCCCGGCGTCTTCGTCGTCAATACGGCCATGATCACCCGGAGTCCGAACAACATGAACGCCGCTCTCCAACTAGGCCGGAAAGCGGCGAACAGTCTCTGGGTTGAAGTCCGGCAGGGTGTTTCCGTTTAGCGCACGGAATCGAGCCGGAAGAGGGACGCGGACGGCCGCTCCGCCAGCAAGGGATAAACCCGCGCCAGTTCGTCCTTGAATCCGGGGCGGGATTTCAAGATCTCATCCTCCAGAATGAAGTATCGGGCTCCCCTCCGGGCAAAAGCCGCCACGCCTTCGAGCGTCTGGTCATCGGCCGGCAGGTTGAATCCCTTGCGGTCGAGCCAGTAGAAAAAGTAGGACGCGTTGTAAGCGACCCGTTTCCCGGTTTCGTCGAATCGGGACCCGCCCGAAGCCAGGATGAGGGCGCCCTCCGCGATGAGGGGCCTAAAGGCTTCCGCGCACTCATAGAGAGCCGCATACCTCGTCGGGTGCAAGTCCTTGGCCGCCTGAGCGCCTTCCAGAGGGAAAAGAGCCAGGAGCGCGGCGGCTGAAACCGCGGCCACAAACCGGGTCCATCCGCCCGGATGAAATTCCCCGGGCCCCGGCCGGAACGCCCAAAGCCCTCCGGCGACGGCCGCCGCCGCGATGATCAAAACGGTCGCCGCGGCCGGCCTGAGAGGGAGAGGTCCGAAGAGAGCCCGGGCGGCGACAAACGCGGCGCCCAAGCCAAAGGCGGCGCAGGCCACCGCCCGCAGGGCGTTTCGGCGTCCGAGGCGGTTTTCGGCTCCGGCGAAGGCCAGGCCGAAAGCCAGGGCCAAGGCCGGAATGGAAACGACGTGATAATAGGAAGCCCAGTAGTCCCCCGTCGTACGGATCGTCAGGATGTAGTAGGCGGCTACGGCGCCCAGCCAGAAGATGACGAACTTGGCCGCGGCTTCCCGGCGCCGGGCCCAAAGAACGAAGGGAGCCAGCAGGAAACCCGGAATCATGGCCGCCAGGACGGCTTCAATCCGGACCAGCCGGAAAAGCGCCTCGAGGAGCAGCCGGGGCCGGGCCACGAGATCCCAGCCGATCCAATGGAACTCGTTGGAGACGCCGAGCGAGTTGCCGTAAAGCAGCCAATAGCGGTGGGCGTGGAGACTCCAGACCGCGGCCGGAAGAAGCGCCAGGATGCCGAAAGCGACGACGGACGGCTGGAAAAGCCCCCGCCAGCCGCGCACCTCGAGGATGAGCAGAACGAACAGCAGCCCGATATGGGCGGACGGGACCTTGACGAGAACGGCGCCCGCCGTGGCCGCGAGGGCGGCCAGGTACCATGGCGCCGAGCCGGAGGCAAGCCAGCGGCGGAAGGCCAGGGCAGCCGCCACATAGAAGAAGAGCATCGCCGATTCCGGCTGCAGGGAGTTGGAGACCCGGACGGACAGGGGGGCCAGAGCGAAGAAGGCCGCGGCGAAAAGGGCTCCGGATTCGGGGAGAAGAGATCTGGCCAGGGCGGAAAAAACGAGCAGGGTCAAGAGCGCGAAGATGTAGGAAACGACCCGGCCGAGGAATTCGGAGGGACCGAAGACCCGGTACAAGCAGGCGGTCAGCCAGGGGACGAGCGGGAACTCCATCTCGGCCAGTCCGGGGCCGTCGCCCCGCCAGTCGATCCGGGGCGCCCGGATGTCCATGCCTTCGCGGTCGAAGTTGCGGGCCAGCGCGGCGTAGTCGGCTTCCCGCCAACCCTCGCGGATCCGCCCATCCGCCGGACGGCCGAGATCAAGCGCCCGCAGGCCGGCGCCGGCGAACAGAACCGCGATCCATAGGGCGCGAATCCATGCCTTCTTTTTCATCGGGCCGAAGTTCATACGTTCGCGGCGCGAAACCCCGATTTTCAAATCGGGGTAAAGGCGCCGCTCAGTATTACCCTGGATATACCCCAGGCTTCAGCCCGGGGAGTCTAACGGGTTAATTCTATCCCCACGGCGGCCGCTTTCCAAGCCCTCTTTCGACGGGGAGTCCCCTTGACATACGACGCCCGCAGCGATATGTCCTATGGCCATGAGCGATTTCAAGGCTCTGGGATCTGCCGATCGGTTGACCAAAGCCGCCGTCGCATCGCTCTATGTCGCCGTTCTGGTCTTCCTCTTCGGCTTGCGTTCCGGCCTGCTCAAGGCGATCGTCTTCGGCCTTGCGGCCGGGCTCGAGATCGTCGCCGCGGTGATCCTTCTCCGATCGCAATCCGTCCGGGAAACCGCAGGCCGCGGTTTGCGGAGGATCGCGCTTCCCGCCATTGCGGCCGGTCTTTACGTTGCTGCCCTCTGGATATCGGGCCTGAGGATCGGCGGCCTTCGCGAAGTGGAGCCCGCGGCGATTGCCACCGTTCTCCTTGGCCTGCTTTTCCTCGTCCTCCCGGTCCTCGTCCGGGATCGGAACGGACTTCTCTTCTCCGTCCGGGCCTATGTCGGTGCGGGGCTGGCGACGGTCCTGATTTCCTGGGGGCTTCTGATGGCCGAGCTCCTGGCCGGCCTCGGTTGGGGCGTGGCGCGCCCGGCCAAGCTCGTGTACGAGAAGAAGGCGATCATGGAAGCGCTGGGCCTGCCGTTCATCCTGAAAGGGCCTTTCCTTCATCCCAACGTGCTCGGCATGCTGGCCGCCGGCCTTATCGCCGGGCTTATGATTCTGCGGGCCGGAGAGCGCCGGATCGTCATCCGCCGCCTGGAAACCGGGGCCCTCGTCCTGTGCGGCTTGACGATCGCCGCCAGCCTTTCGATCATCGCCGCGATTCCCGCCCTCTTCACGGCGGCCGGAATGACTCTCTTCGCCCGATCCCGCATCTGGGATAGGGGGATACGCGCGGCGGCCGTGGCCGGCATTCTCTTCTTCAATTTCGCCGCGGCTTTCGGCCTGCGATTGGACTTCCTCCTGAGGCTGCCTATCCGCAGCTGGGTCCGGATCGAGCTCTGGACCCAGGCCGTCGCTTCCATCCGCGCGAATCCCACATGGGGCATCGGCCAATCCGGAGTCAATCGTCTCCTCCCCTTCCACTTGTCGTCGCACAACACCATGATCGAGGCCGCCCTGGGGCGGGGAATCCCGGCCATGATTCTCGCCTCCCTCATCTTGATTTGGCTCCTTCTCCGCCTGCCTCCGGACCGGGATCCGCTGTCGCGGGGCATCCTCCATCTCGTCCTGGCCGCGGTCTTTTTACAGGCCTTCGAAGTCCTCCCCCTGGGAAGCTTGTGGATCATGAGCGCGGACATGCTGGCTCTGGCCCTTCCGTTGGCCGCCCTGGCCGGCGCGAGCCCAACCGCGCTTGACAGTCCGCCCGGCCCGCCCTAAACTATGTCTTAAAACTCCCCGCCTGATTCTACGCGGGGAGACGCCTCATTCCGCAGCTGGAAAGGAGCCGTCATGATCGAGATTCGATTCCATGGGCGGGGCGGCCAGGGGACCGTCGTCGCCTCGAAAATCCTGGCCGATGCCATCGCCAAGGAAGGCAACTGGGTCCAGGCCTACCCTGAATTCGGCGTCGAGCGCCGGGGCTCCCCCGTCGTCGCCTTCATCCGCATCGACGACAAGCAAATCTTTGACAAGAGCCGAATCTACACGCCCGACCACGTCGTCGTCGTCGATCCGACCCTGGTCGAAGCGGTCGACGTCACGGTCGGCCTCAAGCCCGGCGGGACGATCATCATCAACAGTGACCGCGGGCCCGACCATTTCCCCTTCGAAGGCCGGTTCAAGGTCCGGACGATCGACGCCACCGCGATCGCGGTCAAGCACAAGCTGGGCAGCATGGCCGCGCCGATCGTCAACACGGCCATCGTCGGCGCCGTCATCAAGATTCTCGGCCTGACACGGCTGGACTCGCTGACCCAGGCCATCCGGGACGGGATTTCAATCAAGCCGGACGACAACGTCAAGGCCGCCGAAGAAGCCTTCGAGCAGGCTTAAGGAGCCCTTCATGAGGCCAAAGAAAGCCAAAAAGATCGTCTTCGCCTCGGCCGATGAGATGCCGATCATGATCGCCTCCGTCGGCGACCAAACCCACAACCTGACCGGCGCCTGGCGCAACATCCGGCCCGAGATCCGCCGCGAGGACTGCATCCAGTGCGGCATCTGCTGGAAGTTCTGCCCCGAACCGTCGATCGATATCGTCGACGAATGGCCGGTGGTGGATTACGACTACTGCAAGGGCTGCGGCATCTGCGCCGAGGAATGCCCGGCCAAGTGCATCGTCATGGTGGAGGAACGGAAGTGAAAAAAGTCATCATGGGCAACCACGCGCTGTCCTACGGCGCGATGCTGTCGAGGGCGCAGGTCATCTCCGCCTACCCGATCACGCCCCAGACCCAGGTCGTCGAGCTGCTGTCCGAGATGTGCGCCGACGGCTCCCTCGCGGCCGAGTTCATCAAGGTCGAGTCCGAGCACTCGGCCATGGCCTCCTGCATCGGGGCGTCGGTGGCCGGAGCGCGGGCTTTCACCGCGACCTCGTCCCAGGGGCTGGCCCTGATGCACGAGATGCTCCATTGGGCCGCCGGCGGCCGCCATCCCATCGTCATGGGCAACGTCAACCGGTCCATGGCCCCCGGCTGGTCGATCTGGGCGGACCAGAACGACAGCTTATCCCAACGCGACACGGGCTGGATGCAATTCTACTGCGCTTCGAACCAGGAGGTCGTGGACACGGTCATCCAGGCCTTCAAGGTGTCCGAGCGGCTGATGATTCCGGCCATGGTCATTCTGGACGCCTTCGCCCTGTCCCATACCTACGAAGTCGTCGACGTCCCCGACCAGGCCCTGGTCGACAAATTCCTGCCGCCGTTCAAGCCCGCGATCAAGCTGACCCCGGCCGATCCCCGGGCTTTCGGCGGGCTGACCGGTTCGGAGCACTACATGGAGCTCCGCTACAAGCTCCAGAAGGACATGGAAAAGGCGCCGGCCCTGATCGAAGAGACGGGCCGCGAGTACGAGAAGCTCTTCGGCCGCCGTCTCGAGCTCGTCGATGCCTATCTCTGCGACGACGCCGAGTTCCTTTTCGTCACTTCGGGGACGGCGGGCTATACGGCCCGCGTCGCCGTCGACGAGCTCCGCAAGTCCGGCGTCAAGGCCGGCAACCTGCGGATCAAGGTCTTCCGGCCCTTCCCCTTCGCGGAAATCCGCGGCATCCTCAAGAAAGTCAAGAAGGCTGCCGTCGTCGACCGGAACTGCTCTTACGGCGCCGGCGGCATCTTCTACCAGGAAGTGAAATCCGGCCTGTACGGCATAGCCGGCATGCCGCCCGTCCTGGGCTACATCGCCGGGCTGGGCGGGCGCGACATCACCGTGGATTCGTTCAAGGAAGTCGCCGCCCACGCCATGGCCAGAGACCACGCGGACGAAGAAATCGTCTGGATCGGAGTCAAGAAATGAGCCAAGAAGTTAAAAAAAAGAAGAAGATGACCCTGACCCTGCCGACGGACGAGCTGATGGCCTGCGGCCACCTGGCCTGCCAAGGCTGCGGCGCGACGCTGGCCATGCGCTTCTTCATGAAAGGCCTCGGCCAGAAGACGGCGCTGTGCATCCCGGCCTGTTGCTGGGCGGTCATAGACGGGTCCTACCCCTATTCCTCGATGGATGTCCCCGTCTATCACTGCGCCTTCGAGACGGCCGCTTCGACGGCGACCGGCGTCAAGGCCGGGCTCGAGGCGACCGGGGACACCGAAACGACCGTCGTCGCCTGGGGCGGGGATGGCGGCACGTTCGACATCGGTATCCAAGCCCTCTCGGGCGCGGCCGAACGCAACAACGACATCATCTACGTCTGCTACGACAACGAAGCCTACATGAACACCGGCATCCAGAGAAGCTCCGCCACTCCTTACGGAGCCTGGACCACGACCACGCCGGTCAAGCACTTCAAGAACCGGCCCAAGAAGGACATCGACGCCATCATGGCCGCCCACCGCATCCCCTACCAGGCCACGGCCTCGATCGCCTATCCCGAGGACCTGCTCAAGAAGGTCAAAAAGGCCAAGGATATCAAGGGACTGCGCTTTTTCCACATTTACGCCCCCTGTCCGACCGGTTGGAAGAGCCGGCCTGAAGATACCGTCAAGCTGGCCCGGATGGCCGTCCAGAGCGGCCTCTTCCCGCTCTATGAAGTCGAGAACGGCGAGAAGTACACCCAGACGATCAAGGTCAAGGAGCGCAAGCCGATCGACGAGTACATCAAGCGCCAGGGCCGCTTCCGCCATCTCAAGCCCGAGCAGATCGCGACCATCCAGGCCGACATCGACCGGGAGTGGGAGATCCTGCTGAAAAAGTTCGGAGCCTGATTTTTTCGACGAGCCCGACAAGGCCGCTCTCCCCATGGAGAGCGGCCTTTTTTTGGTTCATCTCCCATCTTCGGGGTATGGTTAGGCGGCACGGTATTCGGCCAACGGCGAAACCGCGCGGGTTTAGCCTTTTTCCACACCTTTTCGAGAGAACCCAACGGGCGCCGGAGTATGTTTGAGCACGCGATTATCTATCGAAATAGAGATGGAGTGGGAGATCATACAAGTCCGTAAGATCAAGCATGCGGAGTTACGGAGGCGCCGAGAAAAGAAGTGGGAAAAGGCGTGAAGAACCCGCGCCGCCGGGCCGAATACCGTGCCGCAGGCCCCGGAGATGGGATATGAACCTTTTTTTTGATCCTTGCTTTTTGTAGACAATCGTTTATAATATAATAGTTTTCGTATATAAGGAGCATGAGATGAATACGATGACCTTGCGCATAGCCGCGGCGGTTCTGGCCGTGGCCTCCCTCGGCGCCCAGGCCGCCTATCCCCCGTCGCCCGCCTTCTCGGTCAAGGACGTCGCCGGTCGGGCCGTCGACTCCGCCGCCCTGCGGGGCAAGATAGTGGTGGTCAACTTCTGGGCCACCTGGTGCCCCCCCTGCCGGGCCGAGATCCCGGATTTTGCCGCTTTCTACAAAGCCAACAAGGCCAAGGGGCTGGAGATCGTCGGCTTTTCGGTCGATGAACTCCCGGCGGCCGATATCGCGGCTTTCGCGGCCAAGAACAAGATGACATACCCGGTGGTCCTGGCCAACGCCAAGATCATCCGGGCCTTCGACCCCGGCGGCTACATCCCGACCACCTTCATCATCGACAAGCAGGGCCGCATCCGCCATAAACAGGTCGGCGCCGTCGATCTCAAGACGCTGGAGGATTGGTTCCGCAAGCTGGCCGCTGAAATCTGACCGCCCGCCCCTCGCCCGGCTCGTTGCAAATCCTGAAGTCTCCGAGCTACAATCACGGAGCCATGTCCCGACAGCCGGCAGCGGCTTTCTTCCTGCTTGGATTCATCCTGGCCGTCTCCGTCCGGCCCGCGGCCGGAC
>JAQULS010000063.1 GCA_028749235.1 Acidobacteriota bacterium
GACGTCCAGAAAGCCTTTCTCAAATACGATTGGCCGGGCAACGTCCGCGAGCTCGAAAACGTCCTGCAGAGCGCAACCATGACGACGCGGAAGGATTTTATCGACATTTCCGATCTGCCCAAATCGCTCCGCGAACAGACCGCGATCCGAAACCGGCCCGCCTTCGGCGGCCAGGACGACTTGTCCACCCTGGAAGATCTGGAGAAAGAGTACATCACCTATCTGCTGAAGCTGACCGGATTCAACCTCAAGCGGACGGCCAAGATCCTCAACATTTCGCGCACGACTCTCTACAACAAGATGGCCAAGTACGGGCTGGCGCGCGAGGCCCGATCCTCTTCCGGACGATCCTGACCGGGCCCGTCGCGGGCTTTTCGGGGTCGGGCCTCGAGACGCCCCCGGCAACGAAGGAGATGGATATGAAAAGAGCGTTTTCCCTCGGGCTGGTCCTCGCCCTCCTGGCCGGCGTAACCGTCACGGCAGGCGCCCAGGAGATCAAGGACATCCTGAACAAGATGATCGAAGCCCAGGGTGGACGCGCGGCCCTGGCCGGCGTCCGGACGTCGACCGCCTCCGGTACTCTGGATCTCGTCCAGATGGGCTTGTCCGGCAGTCTCACCCTGTCCCAAAAGGAACCGGACAAGATGCGGCTCGACATCGGGCTCGCGGGAATGGTCATCACCCTGGCCACCGACGGCGCCCGGGCTTGGATGACCGATCCCCAAACCGGGACGAGCCAGGAGATGCCTGAAGCTTTGGCCAAGGATATGAAGCGGCAGGCCATGGGCAGCGATGCGATGCTCAATCCCGCGAAGGCCGGTATCGCCTATGCCGTCCTGGGGAAAGACAAAATCGAGGGCAGGGACTGCTGGGTCGTCGAGCAGGCTTTCGCCGACGGCCTCAAGGCCAAGCTTACCATCGACGCCGCAAGCGGCCTCGTTCTCCGGAGCAAGACCCAATCCCAGGATCCCATGAGCGGCGCCGACATCGACGTGGAGACCGTCTTCGAGGACTATCGCGAAACCGGCGGGATCACAACCGCCCACAAGATGACCGTGTTCCAAAACGGAGCCGAGTACCTGCGGATGACGCTCAGCCGGATCGAGTACAACGAGGCTTTGGATGACGATTTTTTTAGATTGGTGAAATAGAAGGCGGCGCGATGCGGTGCTTCGTCGCACTCGGCGGCTGACCGGGAGAGTGGCGCTTTGACAAGACCCGGCCGAGGCCGCGAGCGAAACGTTTCGCCCAGTCCCCCCGTCGGTTTCGGCCGGAATATCAGACGGCCTGGGTCGTTTCCATTTCCTTCAGCACGTCGTGGGCCAGGCGCAGAGCCCGCAAGCCTTCCTCGCCGCTGACCTTGCCCGTCCGGCCGCCGCCGATGCAGTTCAGAAAGTTCTGGATTTCCTTCTTGAGCGGCTCTTCCTTGCGGACCTTGAAAATCTTGATATCCGTCTGGCGGCCGCTCAAGGGGAAGACTTTGACTTCCTGGTCGATATAATCGATCGAGTAGTACGCCGTGGGCTCGAAGATGCGCAGCTTCCGGACCTTGCCCTGGTGGACCCGACTGGCGGTCAGGGTGGCGACGCAGCCGGATTTGAACTCGAGCCGGGCGTTGGCGATGTCGATCTTCTCGGACAGGACGTGGATGCCCGAGGACCGGATCACCCCGACTTCGTCTTTGATCAGGGACATGATGATATCCAAATCGTGGATCATGAGATCCAGGACGACATCGACGTCCAGGGATCGGGCCGAAAACGAACCCAGCCGCTGGACCTCAATGAACTTGGGCTCGGAAATCATGTTTTCGACGGCCTCGACGGCCGGGTTGAACCGCTCCAGGTGACCGACCTGGAAGACAAGCCCCTGGCGTTTGGCCTCAGCCACCAGCTCCTCGGCCTGGGCCACGGTCTCGGTGATCGGCTTTTCGACCAGAACGTGCTTGCCCCGCTTGAGCAATTCGAGCGAGATGGCGTGGTGTTCCGAGGTCGGCGTGGCCACGATGCCGGCGTCGATCTCCTCGATCATCTCCCGGTAATCCTGGAAATACTTGACGCCGTGGCGGTTTCCGATCTCGAAGGCCTTCTTGAAGTCGATGTCGGCGACGGCCCGCAGCTCGCACTCCTCGAGATAAGAGGCGATTCGGGCGTGCTGCATGCCCAGATACCCGACCCCGATGATTCCGACTTTGACCTTGTCCATGGGAATTCCTTTAGGGCGGCCGTCCGGATTACGAGCGCTTGGCCAGGATGATCAAATTCGCGGCATCGGCCAGAGCCAAGGACTCGTCTTTCTGGAAAAACGGCATTCGCCCGGCCTCGAAGCAAAGCGCCGCGGCCCGGGCCCGAATCAGGCTCCGAATCGTCTCCAGCCCGACCGCGGGGATGTCGATCCTCGGGTCCTGACGGGTCCGGGCGACCTTGATCACGACCAGGCCTGCGCCGGCCAGGCGGCCGGCCCGCTCGATCGTCTCGTTCGTCCCTTCCATGCTTTCCACGGCCACCACCGCCCGGTCCTTGACGGCCAGAGTCTGCCCGATATCCTCATCGGCCAGGCGTCGGACCCGCTCCCAGCCGAACTCGATGTCCTCCAGGATGGCCGGCGTCGGCGGGGCCGAGCCGAGAAGCCCGGGCGGGCAAAAATAGGGCTGCAGGAGGAAAGACGGATCGACGACGGCGATGCCTTGCGCGGCCAGATAATCGATGAGCGACTGGATCAGCCGGGACGGGGTCTTGTCCCGGATCTGGGCGATGAGCTGGAAGAGCGCGTCGTCCATGGTTTCCTTGGGCTGCAGAACGGCCTTGGGATCGATGGCCCCGGCCATGACCGCCCGGCGTACGGAATGGGCCTTGAAAAAGGATACCACCTTGTCGAGCTCGGTCAGGCCGACCCACTCGAAGGCGACGGCCCGGGTCTTGAGATCGGCCTGGGCTTCGCCCCGGATGCCGGCCACGACGCATTCCAGCCCCAACCGGGCGGCTTCTTCGAGCGCCAGAAGCGGGGACTCCCCCGCTCCGGCGATCAATCCGATTCGTTCTCCCATGATTCCGCCGTCTTTTTAATCAGGCCGCGCTTGGAGGCGGCCGTAAAGCCCAGGATCTCCTCCCGGTCCGGACCGGGTTCGACCGACGTCCGGATGGCCTCCACGGCCTGGGCCGTGTTGAGACCGGAATAGAAAAGGAGGTGAAACATCTCCTTGATGGCCGCGATCCGCTCCCGGCCGAAGCCCTTGCGGCGCAGGCCGACGATATTCATCCCGAAAACGCGGGCCGGACGCTGCCCAACCACCCGGCTGAAGGGCAGGACGTCCTGGGTGATGACGGAATAGCCGCCGATGAAGGCGTAGCGTCCGATCCGGCTGAACTGATGGATGCCGGTGAAGGCGCTGATCATGGCCTCGTCGCCGACGTGGACGTGGCCGCCCAGGGTCGCGCCGTTGATCAGGATGACCCTGTTCCCCACCCGGCAATCGTGGGCGATGTGGGCGTTCGCCATGATGTAGTTGTCGCTGCCGAGCGAAGTCAGCCGCTCCTCCTTGGTGGTGGCCCGGTGAACGGTGACGTACTCCCGCAGGACATTGCGGTCGCCGATGACGACCCGAGTCTCTTCGCCCTTGTATCCGACGTCCTGGGGCGGCGTGCCAAGGACGGAAAACATGCCGATGGAATTATCCGCTCCGATCGTGGTCCAGCCCTCGACGACGACGTGCGACTCGAGCCGCGTCCGGGGGCCGATGGCGGCGTGCGGACCGATCACACAGAACGGACCGATGAAGACGCCCTCCCCGATCCGGGCCGCCGGATCGACGACGGCCGCGGGATGAATGACCGCCTTGTCAGAGGCCATGGATATCGGTCCTCTCCATCAGGGACGCCCACATGATCCCTTCCACGGCCAGCTCCCCGTCGACGAGCGCCCGGCCATGGAGCTGGTGGAAGCGGCCCTTGACCCTGGTCAGCTCGGCCTCCAGCCGGAGCTGGTCGCCCGGGACGACCGGGCGGCGGAATTTCATCTCTTCGATCTTGCTGAAGAGCATAAACTTGGTCTGGGGCTCGGGGATCGAATGGTAGATCAGGATCCCGCCCGCTTGGGCCATGGCCTCGACGATCAAAACGCCCGGCATGATCCGGGCGAACGGAAAGTGTCCCTGGAAGAACTCCTCGTTATAGGTGACGTTCTTCAGGGCCTGGATGGACCGGCCCGAATCCAGGCCCAGGATGCGGTCAACGAGCAAAAAAGGATAGCGATGCGGCAGGAACTTGAGGATATCCTCTATGTTCAGGACCGCGTCGGACGTCATTTGCTCGGGACGGCCTTGGAGGCGTCGTAGCGCTTGATGAGTTCGGCGGTCATATCGATGGCCGGGCTGACCCAAGCGGCGCCGCTCTTCTGAAGGTCGAAGATGAGGTCGTAGCCCCGTTCCTTGCCCAAAGCCTCGACGATCGGGATGAGCTCGTCCTGAACCCGCTTGAACAGCCGGGAGGTTAGATCCTGCATGCCGGCGTAGGCGTCCTCGGCCATCCGCTTGCGGTCCGTGGTCTTCTTGTCCAGGTCGGCCTGGGCCGCGGCGGCGGCTTCCTCGGTCAGGGTCAGGCGCTGGGTGTTGAGCTTGGTCTGGATCTGGCGGATGTCATCGTCCAGCTTGGTGATGCTCGCCTGGTACTGCTTGTCTTTCTCCTGGATGCGGGCGATGACCTTCTTGCCCTCGACCGACTTTTCCAGGACTTCCTGCGAATTGATGACGCCGATCTTGCCCTGCTGGGCGTACAAAGCGGCGAAGCCGCCCGCGACGGCGATCATTGTCAGAGCGGCGACGAATTTCCTCATGGTCCGACCTCCTGTGTCAGGTGCGGGACGGCGTCCCGCTGGATTTAAAATGTGGTTCCAACCGCGAACCGGAAGGCGAAGTTGGAATCGGAATCGTAGATGCGGCGGTTATTATACGAAAAAATCAGGCGAAAGGGAACCCGCAGGGCCGGCACGAAGACGCGGGCCTCGATGCCCGTCGAGGTATACAGGTCTTTCAGGTTGATCTTGTCCTCTTGGGCCCAGGCGTTGCCCCGGTCGTGGAAAGCGATCAGGTAGAGGGGGCTCTCCTGGCCGCCGACGTGGAAAACGGCCTCGAAGTTCATGACCAGCTGCTTCTCGCCGCCGACGTTGGTCCCGGTGGACGAACGCGGCCCGATGGTGTAGATCTCGTAGCCCCGGATGTTTCTCTCGCCGCCCAGGAAGAACCGCTCCCAGAACGGCACCGCGGTATCGCCGATGTGGAAGATGGTCGAGTACTCGATATGGGCGCCCAACGACAAAACGCCGCGCTTGATCGGCTGGAAGTGGGTGAACTGCAGGCTCGGTTTGAAGAGGTCGATCTCTCCGCCCAGGAAGGTGCCGGCGTACTTGAAGGACGCCGAATACATCGTGCCCGACGTGGGCGTCAGGGGACTGTCGATCGTCGACCGGTAGATGGCCGGGGTGATCGAGCTCATGTTGTACTTGCCCCAGCCGAACAAGCCCTGGTAATAGCTGTCGATGAGGTAGGTCAGGTATTCGGAGTAATCAGCCGCTTCTTCCTCGGTCAGGTCCGAGTAGTCGGGCAGCTCGACGTCCAGATATTGCAGGCTGTAGGTCAGGCTGGTGTGCCACATGCCGAAGACGCGGGCGCCCGTATTGATGTCGAAGCCCTTGGATGACTGGTCATAGAGCCACGGGATGTTGGTCATCCGGGTGTAGATGGTGAACCCGGCGCTGAGGGGCAGGTCGAAAAGGTACGGCTCGGTGAAGCTGAAGGAAGCGTTGCGGACGCGGGCTCCATACTGGCCGGAAATTTCCAGGTTCTCGCCCGCGCCCAGGAAGTTGACCGTGGTGTAGCTGACCGCGACGAAGGTTCCCTCGTAGCCGCTGTAGCCGGCCGTGAACTGGATGTTGTTTCGCTGCAGCTCCTTGATCGGCACGGTCACATCGAACCTGTTCGGGTCGGCCGCGGTCGGCTTGATGTCCGGGTCCTTCTCCAGGTCGACCAGGCCAAGCTGCTTGATCCGCAGGACGCTGTTCTTGAAAATGGCCAGGCTGAAGATGTCGCCCTCCCGGATGACCATCTCCCGGCGGATGACCTTGTCCTTGGTGAAGATGTTGCCCCTGAATTCGAGCCGGTGCAGGTAGCAGGGATCGCCCTCGAAGACCTGGTAGGTGACGTTGACGATCTTGTTCTTGGGGTCGAGGCTCTCGATCGGCATGACTTGGGCGTAGAGGTGGCCGAAGTTGCGGAACAATTCGCCCAAGTCCTCGATGCTCTTCTCCCGGACCTTGGTGCTGTAGATCTCGCCGGGCACGAACTTGATGTTGCTGTTGATGCCGGACAGGGTGAAGACCTTGTTGCCTTCGATCTTGATCTCGCCCACCCGGTAAGGATAGCCGGCATCGACCGGAACCGTGACCCGCATCATCTTCTGCGGCCGGCTCCAGAAAAAAATGGTCCGCCGGGAAACTTCCTCGACCTTGGGCTCGCCGACGGTGGCCTCCATGTAGCCGTGCTCCTGGTAGATCTTCTTGACCGCGGCCAGGTCGTCGGCCAACTTGGCCGGTTTGTAGACGTCCTTGCCGCCGACCCAGGACAGGAGGCTGTGCGGCTGGTTCTCCTTGAAAGCCCGCCGCAGCAAGCTCGGCGCCAGCTTGACCTTGCCGGAGAATTCGACGTTCCCGATCCGGACCTTGGGGCCCTCATCGATCTTGAAGATGACGTCGACTTCGTTCCGGGCCTTGCGGTTCGCCGTGACATCGACCCGGGCCGCACCGAGCCCCTTCTCGGCCAGCAGGTCCTCGATCGTCTTGCGGATCTTCTCGATCTTGTTCGGGTTATAGTTGCTGAAGGCCAGCAGATACTCGTCCTTCTCCTTGAGCTTGTTGGTGATGTCCTCTTCCTTGACCTTGCGGCCCGTCTTGTAGGTGACCGACTTGATGAGCGGCGTTTCCTCGACGTTGATGGTGACGATCCGGCCCCGCGGCCCGGCCGCCTGGGAGATCTTGACGTCGGCGAAGAAGCCGGTCGACCAGAGGACGCGGAAATCCCGTTTCAAAAGCTCTTCGTTGTAATAGTCCCCCTCCCGAGACGACAGGTAGTACATGATCGTATCTTTGGTCACCCGCTCGTTCCCGACTATATCGATGCGGTCGATCACTTCCTGGGCCAGCGCGGAGAGCGGTACGAGCGTCAGCAGGAGGGCCAGAAAAATCTTTCTCATAATCCTATCCTTATAGCACAAACCGCGGCCGATTCAAAAAAACGTCTTCGCTCCCGCCCGCGGCCCCGAAAACGCGGCCGCGGCTTCTTCGTATTCTTCATTCCCGGCCGTCCTTTTTCGCACCCATGGATTTCTGAAGCCTGGTTCGGGCGGGGTGCGTCCATGTCCTTAAGAACGCGCCGGAGGCTCGATCCGTTTCAATTCCCCGCGCTCCATCATAAAGACCTTTCCGCAATATTTGGCGACGTTTTCGCTGTGGGTGACGATGACGGCGGTCAGTCCGGTCCGGCTCTGCAGATCGAGCAGGAGGCGCAGGATGTTCTCGCCCGTCTTCCAATCCAGATTGCCCGTCGGTTCGTCCGCCAGCAGGAGTTTGGGCTCACGGGCCAGAGCCCTGGCCAGGGCGATCCGCTGCTGTTCGCCGCCCGAAAGCTGAGACGGACGAAGGCGCGCCTTGTCGGCCAGCCCGACGCCGTCCAGGAGGCGGTGCGCGCGGGCCAGGGCCGCGTCCTTGCCTTCCCCTCCGATCATCAGCGGCAGGGCAATGTTCTCCGCGGCCGTAAATTCGGGCAACAGATGGTAGAACTGGAAAACGAAGCCGATCTTGCGGTTGCGGGTCCGGGCCAGCTCCCGGCCGTTCTTGGCGTAAAGATCCTCCCCATCCAGGTAGACCGTCCCCTCGCTCGGCCGGTCGAGGGCGCCCAGGAGATTGAGCAGGGTTGTTTTGCCGACGCCCGAGACCCCCATGATGGCGGCCACGTCGCCGGAAGCGAGCTCCAGGTCCAGCCCGCCGAAGACCCGGAGTCGGCCCTCGGGAAGGGGGTATTCCTTGCCCAGGCCGACGGCGCGGACGACGGGGTCACTCATATTTCAGGGCCACTACGGGATCGACCTTGGCCGCCCGGCGGGAGGGGAAGAGCGTCGAGAGCAGGCTTATGGCCAACGCAACGCCCAGGATAACGGCCAGGTCCGGTCCTTTGATATGGAACGGCACGAAGGAAATCTGATAGATATCAACGGGAACGCGGATGAGCTTGAAGGCGTTGGCCACCAGACACCAGCCGAGCCCGAGAGCGGCCCCCAGGGCCGTCCCGGTCACCCCAATCATCGCGCCCTGCAGGAAGAAGACCCGGCGGATATTCGCGGGCGTGGCTCCCAGAGACATCAGGATGCCGATGTCCCGCGTTTTCTCCATGACCATCAGGATGAGGGTGGCGATGATGTTGAGGGCGGCCACGATGACGATCAGGGTAATGGTCAGAAAGATGATGGTCTTCTCCAGCTTTAGGGCCGAAAACAGGGATTTGTTGAGTTCGGCCCAGGTCGTGATCATGACAAACGGCGGAAGCTTGCCCTCGAGCGTTTTCTTGAATTCCGGGGCGGCGAAGACGTCCTTGATCATGATCTGGAGGTAGCTGATGCCGCCGGCCAGGTCGAACCACTTCTGGGCCGCGGCCAGGGGGATGATGGCCGTCCCCGAATCGAACTCGTACAGGCCGGTGGAAAAAATGCCGCTGACCCGGAAGCTTCTGAGCTTGGGAATGGAGCCCAGGGGGGAAAGCCGCGAGGAGGACGACAGGACCCGGACCACGTCCCCGATCCCCGCGCCCATGGCCGAGGCCAGGTCGTGGCCGAGCAGGATGCCTTCCCGGCCATCCCCGCCCGGGAGAGCCCCGCTTTCCAGCTTGGCCAGCCAGGGAGACTGCTTTTTCTCGAGCTCCAGGTCCATGCCCTTCAGCATGGCCGGCTGGGGCTTGAGCGGACCGTTGATGAGGACCATGGACAGGGCCACGGGCGAGACCGAGGCCACGCCGTCCAGGCCGCGTATCGTCGCCGCAATCTTCTCATGGTCGGGCAGCGAGTCGCCGCTCATGTCCGAGACCATGACATGGGAGGTCGCGCTCAAGATCTTGTCCTGGACGTCTTCCTGGAAGCCGGTGATCAGGGCCACGGCGATGATCAAGGCGGCGACGCCGATGGTGATGCCGAGGGCCGAGATGAAGGTGATGACGGACACAAACGCCTGCTTGCGGCGCGCCGTCAGGTAGCGCCGGGCGACAAAGCCTTCAAAGCCCATGGCGGATGAATCCCCTATTCCCTCGGCCGCAGCAGCGGGAAGAGGATGACCTCGCGGATGTTGCGGCGGTTTCCGAGCAGCATGGCCAGGCGGTCGACGCCGATGCCCTCCCCGCCCGTCGGCGGCAGGCCGTATTCCAGGGCCTGGACGTAGTCCAGGTCGATGGGGTGGCTCTCGTCGTCGCCCTTGGCCCTCTCGCCCGCCTGCTGCTCGAAGCGCAGGCGCTGCTCGACCGGATCGGTGAGCTCCGAGAAGGCGTTGGCCAGCTCCATGCCCGAGACGAAAAGCTCGAAACGGGCCGCCTCGTCGGTCGAACCCAGGGCGGCCTTGGCCAGGGGCGAAACCTCCTTGGGCGGATTGATCAGGAACGTCGGCTGGACGAGGTGGCGCTTGACCCGCTTGTCGAAGATGACGTCGAGAGCCCGGCCGTACGTCAAGGGCTTCTTGTCCGGAGCCATCTCCTCGCCCAGCCGGATCACGCCGGCGCGATCGTCGAAAGCGCGCGCGTCCAGGCCGCCGTAGCGCTCGAGGGCGTCCCGGAACTTGAGCCTCTGGAAGGGCCGCTTCACCGAGATGACGTCGTCGCCGTAAGGAAACGCGTCCCCGCCCAGGAGGTCCCGGACCAGGCCGCCGAGGAGATCCTCGGTCAAGTCCATCATGTCGTTGTAATCGCTGTAGGCCTGGTAGAACTCCAGCATCGTGAACTCGGGATTGTGCTCGGCATCGATGCCTTCGTTCCGGAAGCTGCGGTTGATCTCGTAGACCCGCTCCATCCCGCCCACGACCAGGCGCTTGAGATAGAGCTCGGGGGCGACCCGCAGGTAGAGATCGGTGTCCAGGGCGTTGTGGTGGGTGACGAAAGGCCGGGCCAGGGCGCCGCCGGGGACGGCCTGCATCATCGGCGTTTCGACCTCGATGTAGCCGCGCTCGTCGAAATATCGCCGCAGATAAGCGACGACGGCGCTCCGCAGGCGGAAGACCGCGGCCGCCTCGGGGTTCATGATCAGGTCCAGGTAACGGCGCCGGTAGCGGATCTCGACGTCCTGCAGGCCGTGCCATTTCTCCGGCAGAGGCCGATGGCACTTGGCCACGAATTGAAACGACTCGACCATCACCGTCAGTTCGCCCGTCCTCGTCCGGAAGAGGGTTCCCTCGACGGCGATCCAGTCGCCGATGTCGAAGAGAAAGAAGCGCTCATAGGCTTCCCGGCCCACCGCGTCTTCCCGGATGTAGACCTGGATCTTGACCCTGCCGTCCGAGATGTGGAAGAAGGTGGCCCGTCCCATTTGGCGGACGGAGAGGATGCGCCCCGGGACGCGAACCCTGGGCTTGGCCGCCTCGAGATCCTCCTTGCTTCGGGCTCCGAACTCGGCCGCCACATCGGCCGCGGCATGGGTCCGCTCGATCTTGTGTGGAAAAGGATCGACTCCTGCGGCGACGAGCTTTTTAAGCTTTTCGGCCCGGGCCAGCTCCTGATCGGTTGTTCGCCCCTCGGCCGGTTCGGGGGACGCGGCCGGGTCGGGCTGCGGGGGGTTCGATTTTTCGTTTGGGCTCATGGTCGTCGGCTTTCTCGGTGGATTCCTTCGCGGCCAAGCCGCGGCGAACGGCGTCCAGGACGCCGTTGATGAAGTCGGCGGACTCCTCGCCGCTGAAGCGCTTGGCGATTTCGATGGCTTCGTTGATGATGATCGCCGGGGCCATGGTCGTGCCTTCCTCCAGCAGCTCCAGGACGGCCAACCGCAAGAGGTTGCGGTCGACCGGAGTCATCCGGGTCACCCGCCAGTTGCGGGAAGTCGTTTGAATCAGGGCATCGAGCTCGTCTTTCCGGGCCACGACGCCGCGGACGAGCCAGGCCGCGTATTCAGCCGCATCATCGGGCGCCCGCCCGGCGGGGCTCGAGACGGACAGGGCCTCTTCCGGCCCCTCCCCGTTGAACTCGATCTCGTAGAGGGCCTGCAGCGCCCGTTCGCGGGCCGTCCGGCGTTTCCCCATGGCCGCCTACAGGCCAGCGTCCTTGTACAGGTTGAGCGTCTCGATCAGGGCAAAGGCCGCATCCCAACCCTTGTTGCCGGCCTTGGTTCCGGCCCGCTCGATACCCTGTTCCAGGGTGTCCACGGTCAGGACGCCGAAAGCGACCGGGCGCCCGTGCTGCATGGCGATTTGGGCCAGCCCCTTGGTCACTTCCGCGCTCAGGTAGTCGAAGTGGGGGGTTTCGCCGCGGATCAGCGCGCCGATGCAGAGGATGCCGTCGAACTGGCCGCAGGCGGCCAGCTTTTCGGCCGCCAGGGGAATTTCAAACGCCCCGGGGACCTTGTAGACGGCCAGGTCCGACTCCTCGGCCCCCAGCTTCTTCAGAGCGTCCAAGGCGCCTTCGAGCAGACGGCCGGCGACGAACTGGTTGAACCGGCTGGCGACGATGGCGATCTTGAAGCCCTTGGCCTGCAACATGCCTTCGTGGATTTTCATGGCCGCTCCTCCGATCCTATGCGAGTCCGCCTATTTTACAGGGTTGCGGCCGGCTTGTAAATGCCGAAGGGATATGCTAATACCTGGACCGCGGATGAATCATTCCCATCTTCAGGAGGTCCGGCCATGAGTTCCACCCCGCACGATTCCCGCGTCCCGCTGGAAAAACTGCGTTGGCGGTGCGATCCCGACGGGCTGCCCTACGACTCGAGCGCCCTCTGCCCGGTCTGCGAGGACATCATCGGGCAGGACCGGGCCTTGAAAGCCCTCCTGACCGGCCTGGACATCAAGAGCCTGGGCTACAACATTTTCATCACCGGGATGGCCGGAACCGGCCGTACGACCACGATCAAGCAGCTCCTGGAACGGCTGGAGAAAGGAGACCGGCCGCCCGATGACATCCTCTACGTCAACAACTTCAAGCATCCCGACGAGCCGGCGCTGCTCTTTCTCCCGCCCGGCGCCGGCAAGCTCTTCGTCGCCGCCATGGACGATCTGCTGGAGGTTCTCAAGACGAACATACCGGCTCTTCTGAAGAGCGGCTACTACACCGACAAACGCGACGCCATCGTCGAGGAGCAGCAGGCCCATCAAAAATCCATCCTGCAGGGCTTCGAGGAAGAGACCGCCAAACAGGGCTTCTCGGTCATTCAGGTCCAGATGGGCCTTTTCGTCAAGCCGGACCTGATCCCGGTCATCGACGACCAGCCGACGCCTTTCCCCAAGATCGAAGCCCTGGTCAAGGAGAAGAAGTTCCCCGCCGAGCGATTCGAGGCCCTCAAATCCTCCTACGAGACCCTGTCCCAGAAGATGGAGGGCATCTTTGAGCGCCTGCGGGAGATCGAAGAGGAGACCCGCGTCCGGCTCAAGAACTGGGACGACGAATCGATCGCGCCGATCATCAAGACGGCCGTGTCCGAAATCGCCGGCCGCTTCCCCCACCCGGGCGTCGCCGAGTTCCTGGCCGAGGCCGAGTGCAGCCTGGCCGACAACATCGACCTGTTCAAGAACCAGAAGAAGGACGAGGACAAGAAAGAGGCCCCGCCCGCCGATCCCCTGCTCGAATACCGGGTCAACCTGCTGGTCGACAACGGCGATCTCAAGCACTCGCCGGTGATCATGGAGACCAACCCGAACTACCTCAACCTGTTCGGATCGATGGAGTCGACCATGAACCGCTTCGGCGTCCTGCAGACCGACTTCACCAAGATCAAAGCCGGCTCCTTCCTCAAGGCCAACGGCGGCTACCTGGTGGTCAACGCCCTGGACGCCCTGGTCGAGCAGGGCGTCTGGGCCACCCTGAAAAGGACGCTCCGAAACCAGGTCTTCGAGCTCCAGAACTACGCCGGCTTGTTTCTTTTCTCCTCGGCCCGGCTCAAGCCGCAGCCGATCAAGATCAACGTCAAGCTGGTCATGATCGGAGACGAAGAGATCTACAACCTGCTCTATGCCATGGACGAGGACTTCCGCAAGGTTTTCAAGATCAAGGCCGAATTCGACTCGGAGATGGCCAAGACCGACGACGCCGTCAAGGACTACATCCGATTCATCCGGAAGATCGCGGAGGAAGACGCCCTCCTGCCCTTCGACCGCACCGGCATGGCCGGGATCATCGAGTACGGGACCCGGATCGCCGGCCAGCACAAAAAGCTCAGCACCCGGTTCAACGTCATCGCCGACGTCATCCGCGAGTCGAGCTTCTGGGCCGCCAAGGCCGGCGAAACCGTCGTGGCCCGCCGCCACGTCGACCAGGCCGTGGAGGAACGGTTCGAGCGGGTCTCGCTGATCGAGGATAAGATCCAGGAAATGATCGAGGACGGCTCCATTCTCATCGACACGGACGGCGCCGTCGTCGGCCAGGTCAACGGGCTGGCCGTCTACAACATGGGCCAGTTCTCCTTCGGCAAGCCCGCCCGGATCACGGCCCGGATCTCGGTCGGCCGGGCCGGCATCATCAACATCGAGCGGGAAGCCGACATGAGCGGGTCAACCCACAACAAGGGCGTCCTGATCCTGGGCGGTTTCCTGCGCGGCCTGTTCGCCCGCCGCAAGCCTTTCGCTCTCTCGGCTTCGATCGCCTTCGAACAGAGCTATTCCGGAATCGACGGCGACAGCGCCTCCTCGACGGAAGCCTACGCCCTGCTCTCCGCCCTGGCCGGCCTGCCCCTGCGGCAGGATCTCGCGGTCACCGGATCGGTCAACCAGAAAGGCGAGATCCAGCCGATCGGCGGCGTCAACGAGAAGATCGAGGGATTCTTCGACGTTTGCCGGGCCAAGGGGCTGACCGGCGCCCAGGGCGTGCTCATTCCCCACCAGAACGTCCAGAACCTGATGCTGCGGCCCGATGTCGTCCAGGCGGCGACCGAAGGGCGATTCCACATCTTCACCGTCCACACGGTCGATGAAGGCATCGAACATCTGACCGGCGTCGCGGCCGGACGAACGAGCGAGGAGGGAATCTTCGAGCCCGACTCGGTCTACGCCCGCGTCGACAAGGCCCTGACCGAGCTGGCGCGGGCCTCGAAGGAATACTTCGAGGACAAGGCGGAGAAGAAAGACTAGAAGGGCTCGGCGTATCGGGGTTCGCTCTGGCGGAAATTTTTATGCCGTGGCGTCTCCCTAGCTGAAGATTTCTCTATATGTAAAACAAACGAAATTTGATACATTCGCGGCGCCAAACCCCGATTTTCAAATCGGGGTTATAAGCGCCGCTCAGTATTAATCCTATAAATACCCCGGGCTTCAGCCCGGGGTATCGAACGGGTTTATTGTCTTCTGAGGACACCCTCTCACTCCACGATCAGAATCCACCCTTTAGCCGGTTCAAACGGGATCGGCTCGTTCGCGGCGAAGGAAGCGGCCATTTGGAAGTCGGGGATCTCCGGCGCCGTGATCTTCGCCCGCCGGGGATCAAGGCCGAGGGCTCGCCAATCGACCTGGAGCCGCGTCCGGACAGGTCCCTTGGCCCAGCTGGCCAGGGCGATCATGGCCTTCCCGCTCTTGCGGTAGACCGTCGCCCGGACGTCCGGCTCGTCCGCCCGCACCGGACAGTCGTCCGCCCACCAGCCGGTCATCTTCGCCTCGCCGAGGCCGAAAGCGTCCCAGACCTTCCATAACCGGGACGGATCCCGACCCGACCAGGGCAGGCGGTTGGTCATGCCGAAGACCATCCCCCGCCAGGGATTCCCGCCGTCCTGCAGCATCTCCCCCATCAGCCCAAAGGGAATGCCCGAGACCTCGACCAGCCAGTAGTCGGCCGGCGAGCCCTCGTAGTCGAAGTACTCGCCGAACCAGAGCCGGTTGAGATAGGGAAAATGCTCCATGTAAAGCGTGGCGCTGGAGACGAAGCCGTCCCGCGGGTTGTACTGGTTGGCCGAATGGAGGTCGATCAGGGCGTCGGGCCGGTGGCGGTCGAGGACCTTGCGGACCCGCTTCATCGTGGTCCGGTCGAAGGCCACGTCGTCGAGGTAGAGCCCGTCGATGCCGATGACGCGGGCCAGCCAATCCAGGCCCTCGATGTAATAATTGTGCCAGCGCGACATGCCGCTGTTGATGACGGCGGCGTCCTTGAGGTCGGGAACGAACCAGGCCGGGATGTAGTCGGAGCCCAGGTGCTCCTGCAGCCAGGCGCAGCCCCCGCCGGGTCCGGGCGTGAAGATCTCATGTCCCAGGCTGCGCAGGGCGAAGATCTCGGGCGCCCGGTTGGAAAGCTCCCGGATCGTATCGTAGATCTTGACCCGGAAGCCGCGCCGGCGGGCTTCGTCGATATAGGCCTTCATTTCGGCCGGCCGCAGAAAGGGGTAGTTGATATAGGGATTGATGGCCGTGGCGTGGTGGACGTTGACGACATTGGCCCCGGCCGCCGCGACCTCGTCCAGGGGCTTGTAGGCGTGCATGAAACGGGTGGCGAAATGGGACCGGGGATCGATGGGTTTGAAGGGAGTCAGATGCAGGATGAAATCGAAATGGAGGTCGCGGCCCGGCTCGAGCGTCCGCTCGCCGCTGGAAGCCGCGTAAAGGACGACCCCCGGCTTCGTCTCCCGGACCGTCACACTCCCGCGGCCGCCGTTCCACCAGGACGGCGGCAGGTTGAGCGGTTTGCTCAGGTAGAAGTTCGTGTTCAACGGGCGGCTGTAGTTCTCGGCCCGCAGCCCGACCTGCATCCCGGCGTTGACGTCGCCCAGCCAGAGCGAATCCTGGTTCTTCTTTTGGTCCCAGGTCCATTGGAAGACGGCCGGGCGCAGGCCGCCTTTGGCGCCGAGGCCCATCATGTACTTGGCCGAAGCCGCCGCCCAGGGTATCTCCAAACGGACGTCCTTCACGGCCAGGGCCGCCGAGGAAGACAATCGGACCCGGAACTCGAGATAGCCGTCCATCTCCATCCAGGCCCGTCCGTCCAGGCTGATGCCGCCCGACGAGCTCTTGAACGTCCAGTCCACGCGTCCGGGCGACCGTCTGGTGAAAGACGCGCCCTCCGTTTTCCAGGCCAACGGGCGGCCGACGGCGTCCTCGACGATGAGCGTCATGGGCGCGGCCAGCACGTCCCGGCCGCGCTTCGTGAGGCCGGTGACGTCGGAAGCGAAGGCGCTTCGGATTTCCGCCGGCAGGCCGCCGGGGCCCAGGCTGACGGTCCGGCCGAGACAGCCCAGCACTTGACCGTCGACGGTCAGGGGGGTGAACGGCTTGACGACTTCATCGTCCATGGCCAGGGTCGAATCAAGCCAGCGGAGGCGCGAGAGCCGCGCCGGATCGGAATCTCCCCCGTCAGCCATAAGATCCGATCGAACGGCCAGGATCAAGTGGACGCTTTGCACCGGCAGGCCTGCGGCCCGGACGAACACTTGGCCCTCGTAGCGTCCCGGACGGCAAGCCAAGGGAACCTGGATGCCGCACCAAAGGGCCTGGACTTTATCCGCCTCCACGACGACGGCCTTCCGCAGCGGCGTTCCATCCCAATTCGTGCCGCCCGTGTTGAGGCAGCGCAGAGCGGACTCGGGAATGCTTTCGCCCTCGGCCGAGCGAAGCGGCGAGAACTCCACCGTGACGTCATCCAGCCGGGAACCGCAGGCCCAGACGCCCACCTGGAAGGCGTAGAATTCGCCCCGGGCCGCGTCGCCCGAGAAATCCGGCCGCGGCCCTTCCTGGATCCATTTGAACGGCAGATCGCCTGTCATTCGGATGGAGTTCCTCCGATCCTCCGGAAAGAGGAGAAACGGCCTGCCGGCGAACCGCTCGCGCAAAGATTTCGTTTCTTCGGGCGAAGCAATGAGCTCCATGGGTTCGAACGAATCGAAGGCCGAGGAAGACTCGAAGCCGTCCGCTTGGGCTTCGGGCAAGCGGGCCGTCTCCGCCGCGGCGGCCGGCAGGCCGTGGCGGGCCAACCAGGCGCTCTCGGCCGTCTTCGCAGGCTCCAGGTAGCGGGCGTTCGGATAGTTCCGGCTGCCGGTCAGCCGATAGGGCAGATAATAGAAATAGTAAGTCCCGGCCCCCGCCGCGGGCTGGAAGATGAAGACCCCGGCCGTGCGCTCGACCGAAACCGGCCAGACGTTCGCGATTCTCGCCCCCGCGGCATCGGTGACGATGACCGCCTTCTTCTCCGGCTCGAGATCCCGCCGCCGCCACGGAATGCGGACCCGGACCGCGTCGCAGGCGGCCGCCACGCGGACCACGGCCCGGTGGTTTCCCAGGGCTTCGGCGTCCCATCCGTCCGGCCCGCCGTTCCGGGGGCCCGAGAGGCCCGGACCGCCGGCGATTCCGGCCAGCAAGGCGATCCATCCGATGGTGCGGATGTTCATCATGGTTCACCTCTTTTTCGGACGCCCGTCCGGACGAGATCGGGACCTTCCCGTCACTCGCCGTAAAGGCCGATTTCGGCGATGCTCCAGTGATATCTCCCGGGATGCGCTTCCGTCAAGGTGATCTTCAGATACCGGGCCGAGCCCGGAACCCGGGAGACCACGGAACGGAAGGAGGTCCAATTTTCCGCCTCCGTCTTCTTCACCGCCGGGAAATAGCCGCGGCCCGAGTCGAGAACCATCCATGTCCGCCCGTCAAGCGACGCTTCGACCAGGAAGCTCCTCGGATACGAGAGAGGCCGCCCTCCCTGGGCCAGGATGACGCGGCTGAACCGCTCCACCCGCCCCAGGTCGATCTGGACGAAATCCCCTTTCTGCTGCGGATACCCCGTCGTCCAGAACGTTTCCGGTCGGCCGTCGAAGGCCAGCTTGATGGAGTCCGGATTCACGCTGGCCCGGCCTTGCCACAGGCGCTTGTCGCCGACCGGCCGCAGGGAGGGCTCCGCCGCCGCATGCGAATCCGCCCACGGCAGGACGCGGTAGAGAATCGATCCGTCGGCCTCGGCCACCGGATCCGCCCGGTGACGGTGCCGGGCCATGCGGAAGAGGAAATCCTGCCGCTCCCTTGCCGGCATCGAGCCGACATGAGCCAGGACATATCCGACCTGGAGTCCTTCCAATAGATCGAAAGACGCCTTGGACGGCAGTTGCTGCATGGCCTCGCGGACGATGCGATAGGCGGGCGGCGCATATCCGCTGTATCCGTTGACCAGGTTTTTCCAGTGGAAGGTTGAGAAGTAGACCGGCCAGGCGTCCCG
>JAQULS010000064.1 GCA_028749235.1 Acidobacteriota bacterium
CGAGTCCGGCCAGAAGCGGCGCGAAGCGGCCGTAGCCGCAGGGCAGGTCAAGGACCAGCCCCGCGGTCGCGGCCGGACCGGCCGCCCGGAAGAGTCGCCGCGTCAGCTTCCGCTCGCGGGACTGGACCAGGCGCTGGTCCCAGCTCTTGTATCGCTGGCGCTCGTAGTCCCGCACGCCTTCGCTCGTGAACGGCGATTTGGCCGTCCCGACCGGGCCGGGGGCCGGCACCGGGGCCGGCTTCGCGTCATGGTTCAAAAGGGATTCTCCGTCGGATAGGGCAGGCCGGCGGGGCGATTGACGCCGATGTCCTCCACCCCCAGCATGCGAACGGCGGAGAAGAACGCCTTGCCGGCCGGGGCGAAGGCCATCGCGGTGTGGTGCGGGAAGCGCTTCTCGATCAGGACGTGGCGGTAGAAGCGGCCCATCTCCTTGACGGCGACGACGCCGATGCCGCCGAACGACTTGGGATCGATGTCCAGGACCTCGCCCTCGGCCACGTAGGAGCGCAGGATCGCGTCGGCCGTGGACTGCAGGCGGAAGATGGTCACACCGCCGGTCTTGATCCGGCCCTCGAGCGTGCCGCGGGTGACATCGGGCGCTTTCCCCGGCTCCTGCAGCCGGTGCATGATGAGCTGGTACTTGAGCCCGGCGTCGATCAGACAGGAGGAAGGCGTGTTGCCGCAGTGGAAGCCCATGAACAGATCGGTCGGCTTGTAGCCGCGCAGGGCCTTGCCGGCGGTCTTGACCATGTCGGCGGGGACGGTGTTGTTGATGTCGAGCAGGGTGGCCGGAAGCTCCGTGGCGCAAACGGCCATGTACTCGCTCAAGGCGCCGTAGATATCCACCTCGCAGGCCACCGGGATGCCGCGCCCGGCCAGCCGCGAGTTGACGTAGCAGGGGACGAAGCCGAAGAAGGACTCGAAGGCCGGCCAGCACTTGTCGGCGAAGATACCGTACCGGGAAGCGCCCAGGTTGGCCTTCAGGAAGCGAATCAGAGCGACTTCGTATTGGGCCAGCTTCTCCAGCAGGTCGGGATAGGCGTTCCCGGCGCCCAGCTCCTTGGCCATGTCCTTGGCCACGGCCTTGATCTCCCGCGCGCCCTTGGCTTTAAGGAAGATGTCGTAAAGATCGAGCTCGGAGTTCTCCATGACCTCGACCCCGAGGTCGTAGAGCGGCTTGATCGGGGCATTGCAGGCCAGAAAATCCTGCGGCCGCGGGCCGAAGGCGAAGATCTTGAGCCCCTTGAGGCCCAGCTGGACCCGGGCCACCGGCAGGAAATCGGCGATCATGCCGGCGACCTCCTCGGCCGTCCCCACGGGATACTCGGGGATGTAGGGGCGGAGCTTGCGCAGACCGATGTTGTAGGAGGCGTTGAGCATGCCGCAGTAGGCATCGCCCCGGCCGTCGACGAGATCCTTGCCCGTCTCTTCGGCGGCGGCCGCGAACATGACCGGGCCATCGAAGCGCTGGGCCAGGATGGTCGTCGGCCCCTCGGGCCCGAAGTTGCCCAGGTAGAGAACCAGGGCGTTGACGCCCGCCGCCCGGAGCTTGTCCAGGGCCTCCAGGGCATGGGCCTCATTTTCGATGATGGTCGGGATCTCGGCGATTTTCAGGCCCCGGGCGCGGCAGGCTTCGGCAAGCGCCCGGCGGCGGCGGCGGGAGAGCTCGATCGGGAAGCAGTCACGGCTCACGGCGACGAGGCCGAGCTTGACGGCGGGAATGTTGTTCATGGCTTCTCCTTTGTCTGTCCGTAATAAGCCTTGGGGCCGTGCTTTCGCTTATGATGCTTGCTGAGAATGTAGGCCGGCAGCTCGGGGACGCGCGGGTCGAGGTGCCGGGTGGCCAAGGCCAGGCTTGCTACGAGCTCCAGGGCGACGGCGTTGCGGACGGCTTCATCCGGCGTGCGGCCCCAGACGAACGGTCCATGGCCGGCCACGAGGACGGCGGGCATCGCCCCCGGATCGAGCTTGGCGAAGCGCTCGACGATGACCTTTCCGGTTTCGGCCTCGTAATCGGCCTCGACCTCGGCTTTCCGCAGCATCCGGGTGACGGGAACCGGGCCGGCGAAGTGGTCGGCATGGGTCGTTCCCAGGCAAGGAATGGGCCGGCGGGCCTGGGCGAAGATCGTGGCCGCCGGGCTGTGGGCGTGGACGATGCCTCCGATTCCGGGAAAGGCGCGGTAGAGGGCCAAGTGGGTGGGCGTGTCCGAGGACGGCCGCAGCTTGCCCTCGACGACCCGCCCCCGCGGGTCGACCAGGACGATGTCCGCCGGCTTCATCTCGTCGTATTCGACGCCGCTGGGCTTGATGGCCACGAGCCCCCGTTTGCGGTCGATGCCGCTGGCGTTGCCGAAGGTCAGGACGACGAGCCCCCGGCGCGCCAGGTCGCGATTGGCCTTCCAGACATCCCGGCGTAGCTTGTCGAGCATGTTACTTCCCGGCCAGGACACGGTCCCGGATGGCGAGAAGGCTCTTCATCACGGGAAAAAGGGAGCCGCCGGCTTCCCGGGTCCCGAAGGCGTCGTGGAGCGCCTTGTAGAGGGGATAAAGCTCGTCGTAGACGGCGCGCTTGGCGGGGTCCGGCTTGTAGGAGCGGGCCTTGACGCCGCACATGGCGGCCTGGGCCGAGGCGAAGTCTTGGTGACCGCCGGCCGCGGCGCCCGCCGCCACGGCTCCGGCGATGGCCGAGCCAAGGGCGCAGGTTTGGGAGGAACGGGCGACTTTCATCTCCAGGCCGATAACGTCGGCGTAGATCCGCATGACCAGGGGGTTCTTCTCGGCGATGCCGCCGCAGTTGATGACCCGGTCGATCTGAACGCCGTAAGCCCGGAGCCGCTCGATGATGGTCCGGGCGCCGAAAGCCGTCGCCTCGATGAGGGCCCGGTAGATTTCGGCCGGCTGGGTATGGAGCGTCTGCCCGACGAGCAGGCCGGTCAGCCGCTGGTCGACCAGGATGGTCCGGTTGCCGTTGTTCCAGTCCAGGGCCAGCAGGCCCGACTGCCCGGGCTTCAAGCGGGCCGCGCCCGCGGTCAGGGCCTCGTGCGAGCCGGCCCCGCGGCCGCCCGGCTGGAGGACGTCCACGAACCAGTTGAAGATGTCGCCCACGGCCGACTGGCCGGCTTCCAGCCCGAAAAAGCCGGGCAGGACCGAGCCGTCGACGATGCCGCAAAGTCCGGGAATGTCGGCCAGGGGCTTGTCGCTCGGCCAAACGCCGATGTCGCACGTGCTCGTGCCGACGATCTTGACCAGCGTGCCGGGAACGATCCCCGAGCCGACCGCGCCGAGGTGGGCATCGAAGGCGCCGACCGCGACGGGAGTCTCCTCGGGCAGGCCGAGGGCTTGAGCCCAGGCCGGCGACAGTCCGCCGGCGACGGTCTCCACCGTCCAGGTCCTGTCGTAGAGCCGGGGGCGAAGATCGCCCAGCTTGGGATCGAGCTTGGCCAGGAACTCGGCCGCCGGCAGTCCGTCCCAGGCCGCGTTGAACATGGCCTTGTGGCCGGCGGCGCAACGGCTCCTTTTGAGCCGGTCGGGCCGCGTCTCGCCGACCAGGGCGGCGGGGATCCAGTCGCAGCATTCCACCCAGCTCGCGGCCGCGGCGAAGACGGCCGGATCGACGCGCAGGCAATGCAGGATCTTGCTGAAGAACCACTCGGAGGAGTAGGTTCCGCCGCACTTGGCCAGGTATTCGGGATGTTCGCGGGCGGCCAGGGCGGTGATTTCGGCCGCCTCGGCGAAGCCGGTGTGGTCCTTCCACAACCAGGCCATGGCGTTGGGGTTGCGGGCGAATTTTTTGTCGAAGCAGAGCGGCATGCCGTCCTTGTCCACCGGGATGGGCGTCGAGCCCGTGGTGTCGACGCCGATGCCGACGACCCGGTCGGGCCGGAAGGAGCGGTCCTTTTTCCGCGCCTGGGCCAGCACCCGCCGGACGACGACCTCGATGCCGCGGAGGTAATCGGCGGGGTGTTGGCGGGCCAAATCGGGCCGGCGGGCATCCAGGACGATGCCGGCCTTGCCGGTGGGGTAGGCGAAGACGGAGGTCGCGACCTCGCGGCCGTTGCGGATATCGGCCAGCAGAGCCCGGACGGAATTCGTCCCGAAATCGAGCCCGAGAGCATAGCGGGGCGGAAGCTTGGGCATGAAGCTCTCCTCAAGGGGGGACGGGGCCCCCGCGATTCCCGCCCATCATAATCCAGGCCGAGGGGAAGAATAAAGAGGCCCGGTGTCCGGGCCCGCCCTTCAGCCGATGAGCTTCTTGGCCACCTTTTTGAACTTGTCGATGGCGAACCCGATCTGCTCCAGGGTGTGGGCGGCGCTGATCTGGACCCGGATGCGCGACTTGCCCCTGGGCACGACCGGGAAGTAGAAGCCGATGACGTAGATGCCTTCCTTGAGCAGCTCGTCGGCGAAGCGCTGGGAGAGCTGGGCGTCGTCGGGCAGGTGGCCGAACAGGACGGGGACGATGGGGTGGATGCCCGGCACGATCTTGAATCCGGCCTCCTCCATGCCCCGCCGGAAGAAGGCGGTGTTCGACATCAGCCGGTCGCGAAGCTCGGTCGACTCGGTGACGATCTTGAGGACCTCGAGCGTGGCGCCGGAGATGCCGGGCGTCAGCGAGTTGGAAAAGATGTAGGGCCGCGAGCGCTGGCGGAGAAACTCGATGATCGGCCGCCGGCCGGCGATGCAGCCCCCGGAGGCCCCGCCCATGGCCTTGCCGAAGGTCGTGACGATGAGATCGACCTTGCCCATCACCCCGCAATGCTCGTGGGTGCCGCGTCCGGTCGGGCCGATAAACCCGGTGGCGTGCGAGTCGTCGACCATGACCAGGGCCTGGTACTTCTTGGCCAGGGCGCAGATCTTGTCGACCTGGGCGATGATGCCGTCCATGGAAAAGACGCCGTCGGTGACGATCAGCTTGAACTTGGCGCCCTCGGCTTCCTTGAGCCGCGCCTCGAGAGCGTCCATGTCGTTGTTTTTGTAGACGAAGCGTTGGGCCCGGCAGAGCCTCACGCCGTCGATGATCGAGGCGTGGTTGAGCTCGTCGGAGATGATGGCCGAGCGCTCGTCGAGAAGCGGCTCAAAGACGCCGCCGTTGGCGTCGAAAGCCGAAGAGTAGAGCAGGGCGTCGTCCATGCCCAGGAAGTCGGCCATGCCGCGCTCCAGGTCCTTGTGGACCTGCTGGGTGCCGCAGATGAACCGGACCGAGGCCATGCCGTAGCCCCAGCGGAAGAAGGCATAGTTGGCGGCGGCCATGACCCGGGGCTCGTTGCACAGCCCGAGGTAATTATTGGCGCAGAAGTTGAGGACCTTGAGCCCGCCCTCGGTCTTGATCTCAACGCCTTGGGACGTGGTCAGGACGCGCTCGTTTTTATACAGGCCCTCGGCCCGGATCCGGGCCAGCTCGGCCTCCAGATGATCGGTGAACCGCTTGTCCATGGATGTCTCCTTACCTCAATGCGGCCGGCGATCTTTCCTCCTGCGCGGACTGCGTCAGGATGTTCGTCCCGGCGGCGCGTGGCGGGAGCCACGTGCCCTCGGAGAGCGGTGGGAAAAAGCTGAACCGTCGCGATTTCGCCGTCGGCCGAACACCCCGATGCCGGGTTGATCCGCACAGGATGGGCAAGAGCCGGTCAGCATTATAGGACAGCCCGGGGCGCGGGGGAAGGCCCGCCCCGTCTGGCGGGGCGGCGGGGAGTATGCTATAAAGCAGGCGTCGGCCATGCGCATCACCCTCTCCGGCAACCTGAGCTACTGCTTCGGCGTCCGCAAAACTCTGACCTTGGTCGAGGATCTCCTGGCCCGCAATCCGGACCGGACTTACTACATGTACGGCGAGATCGTCCACAACGAGCTCGTCATCCGCGACCTGCGGGGCAAGGGCTTGAGCATCATCCGCGACTTGTCCCAGATCGGCCCGACCGGCAGCGTCATTATTCCCAGCCACGGCGCGCCGCTGAGGGTCTTCGAGGACCTGCGGGCCCGCGGGGTCGACATCATCGACGCCACCTGTCCGATGGTCCGCTTGATCCACGAGAAGGCCCGCCGCCTCGAGGCCGAAGGCGCGGACGTGGTCATCATCGGCGATCCCCTCCACGACGAGGTCCGCGGCATCGCCGGCCATGTCGGACGGGCCCTGGTCTTCCGGCACCCGGCCGACGTCGATGCGGCGGCCCTGGCGGGAATCCGCCGGGCCGGGGTCGTCGTCCAGTCGACCTTCATCCGGGAGGAAGCCCTGGCCATCCTGGACGCGATCCGGGCCGTCGTCCCCGAAGTCGTTTTCGAGGATACGATCTGCCGGCCGACGTCCGAGCGCCAGGAGGAGGTCCGGCGGATGGCCGCCCGTCACGACTGCGTGCTGATCGTCGGCTCGCGCCGCAGCGCCAACACCCGCCATCTCTTCGACCTGGCCTGCGGCGAGAACGCCTGCGTCCATTTCGTGGACGATCCCGAGCAGGTGAACGGCCTGCCCATCCGGCCGGACGCCTCGGTCTTCGTGGCTTCGGGCGCCTCGACTCCCATGTCCGCCGTGGAGAGGGTGGTCGAGCTCCTGGAACGGCGAAAGGATCCGGAAGGGGAGAAGCATGGCTGAGGCATCCGTCTTTCCGGATTTTCTGGCCGGCGTCAAAGCCGAGGTCTCGAACATCCTCGACCGCTACCTGACCGTCGCCGCTCGCCAGTACCGGGCCGTCAACGTCTGGGGGCCGGATGCGGCCGGCCGCATGCGCGCCTTCGTCCGGACGGGCAAGATGCTGCGGGCGGGCATGGTCGTCGTCGGCTTCGTAGCAGCCGGCCGCCGGCCGGGCGTCGCGACCATGCGGGCGGGCGCGGCCGTGGAGCTCATCCAGGCGGGACTGCTCATTCACGACGACATCATCGACCGCGATCTCGTCCGGCGCGGCGGCCCTTCCCTCCACGTCCAGTACGCCCGGCTGGGCCGGAAATCCGGCGCCTTGGACGCGGGCCATTTCGGCGAGGGGATGGGCATCTGCCTGGGCGACATCGCCCTGTTCATGGGCTTCGAGATCCTGGCCGGGTTGCCGGCGGCTTCCGGCCCGCGGGCGGAAATCCTGGGGCTCTGGTCGGACGATCTCTGCCGGGTCGGACTGGCCCAGATGCAGGATCTGAACTTCGGCCAGACGTCCCCCGACGCTTCCGAAGCGGAGATCCGCCGCCTTTACATCAACAAGACCGGCCGTTATACGTTCTCCGCGCCGCTTCGGACCGGCGCCATTCTCGGCGGCGCCGAGCCCGGGCTGAAGGACCGCTTGGCCGGGCTGGGCGAGATCCTCGGCCTCCTCTTCCAGATGCGCGACGACGAGCTCGGGCTTTACGGACGATCCGCCGATCTCGGCAAGCCCGTCGGCTCGGATATCCGCGAGGCCAAGCTGACGCTTTTCATGCGCAAGCTCTTCGACGGAGCCGGGCCGGCGGATCGCCGGCGGCTGGCCCGTATCTTCGGAAATCCCGGCTTGGACGCCGCGATGATCCGCGAAGTCCGGGCTATCGCCGAGCGCAGCGGCGCCCGTGAAGCGCTCCGGCTCGAGATGAGCCGGCTGCGGGCCCGGGCCGGCCGGATGATCGATGCCCTGGACGTCCCGCCCGCCTCCCGCCGCCGCTTCTATTCCCTCCTGGACTACGTCGTCGAACGCACCAAATAGGGTACAGTTACCTTTTTCCCCTGGGAGAATAGGGGAATAGCAGCAAAGAATCCGTCACGTAAGGAAGAAAGGGATCTTTATGGTCACCTGATCTCGGCGTTGATGATCAGGATAACCGCCATGCCCGTTATGCCGATGTTCATACCGCTGACGCCGACAACCAGGTAACCGTTTTCCTTGAAGGTGATGTCGCTGGTGTTAATAAGGCTTTCCGTCTTGTCCCCCCAACTCTGCGCAAGCGAAATCTCGCCGACGGAAATCATCCGCTTATTCGGCTCGTCTCCCCTCAGCGTGATGTCGCGCATATACAATTCAAGGCTGGAATTGGCGACCAATTTCGAACGATTCAGTCCGGATCCATCCTTGACCACGAGAAAGGACGGGCTATTTATCCAAAAATGTTCGAAGTTCCAGAGTCCTTTCATTTCGTCGAGGACCTTTTTTAAATTTTTATCCGTGATTTCCTTCGTTTCCATTTGCAAGTAAGACTTGGATGCCGACGCGGCTTCCCCGGTCGGAAGCTCTTTGCAGGCGGTTATGGCATAGACGCGAAATTGGATGCTCTTCTTTTCCACATCCAGTTTTTTCATCAGCGCTTCGAAGGCCGCGATCTGCCGGCCTTGGATCCTGACCGTCAAGGAGTTTTCCGTCCCCGTGGAATCCAGGACATAGAACTTGGCCGAGCGCATGAACTCAGAGGCCCGGATATATTTCAGCTCGTAGGTCTTCACGAACGTTTTGTTGTCATATTCTATGGCTGCTCGTTGCGCTTCAGTGAGGTTTTGGTAGACTTGCGGTCCGGTGGCTGCCGCTTCCTGCCCGGCCGGAGGCTCGCCGTTCGGTTGGGCGAACAGAGGGAAGGCCGTCACGGCCGCCAGAAACGCCGTTATCAGCAGGGCGCCGCCAATCGAAAACCGTCTAGTCTTTCGCATTTTATTCCTCCTCGAAGAAATGAAAATCGGGCTTTTGAAAGAAAACGACCTTGATATCCGTGCCGGCGATTGTGAATTCCGTTCGAATCTCGGTGATGGGCGGCGGCAGTTCCCCGCGCGGCGGCAACAGCACGACAGCCGCCATGGCCGCGGCTGCCGCGGTCGACACGAGCGCCAGGAGCCAAAGCCGCCTCTTGCGGGCCCGCTTCTTCCGCGGCCGGATCCGCTGCGCGGCTTCGAAAATCCTTTTCTCCAAGCCGGGTGCGGCCTCGCGCCCGACACTCCGGACGAGCCCGGCGATTCTTTGATCGAGCTCTTCGTCATTCTTCATCGGATGCACCCATGATCTTCCTTACGGAGGCCCGCGCCTGGAAGAGAATCCACTTGACGTGCCCTTCTTTCAGCCCCGCTATTCCGGCGATCTCGGCGATCGAGAATCCGCTCTCATAGAACAGGAAAAAAACGCTTCGTTCCCGGGGTGCGAGCCCGGAGGCAAACCGATAGATTTCCCTGACCAGCTCGTTTTCGGACTCGGGGGAGACGACGGCCGCCGTCGCGGCATCCGCCATGGCCTGGCGCCGGTTGTCCCGCTTCCATTGGGAACGGATCTGGTTGTGGGCGATGCCGAAAATCCAGGCCCCGAATTCCCCGTCCCGGCGAAATGAGCGGAAATACCGATAACCGCACAGGACCGTCTCTTGAAAAACGTCATCGGCGTCCTGGGAAAAATTCAGGGCTTTAAGGATATAGCTGTAAAGATTGGATTTAAGGGGAGCCAGGCGGTCCCAAAAAGAGGGGAATCCGAACTCCGGGTTCGCCGTGCCGGACGGCGCGGCGGAAACGGCAATTCCCCCCGCTATGAGTTCGGTCTTCACACTCTCTATATATCGGCCGGCGGGAAAAGGTTAGATCCGCCGGCCGGATCAGCCGTTTCCGGTTACAGCCCCATCTCCTTGATGATGTTCGTGGCGCCGGAGAACTTGTCCGTCACCCACAGCACGTACCGGATGTCGACGCTGATCGAGCGCTGATACTCGGGGATGATGTAGTAATCGCCGACGACGCTCTCATAGGACATGTCGAAGATGATCCCGATCTGTTCGCCCTTGGCATTGAAGGTCGGGGAGCCGGAATTGCCGCCGGTGACGTTGGTCGTGTTCATGAAGCAGGCCACGACGTCGCCCAGGGCCTTGTCGCCGTAGCGGCCGAAGTCCTTGGCCTTCCACATCGCCTTGACCTTGGCCGGGACCGCGAACGGGAACGTCCCCGTATCCTTGTCGATGACGCCCTTGAGGGTGGTCATGGGCGTGTACTGGACGGCGTCCCTGGGCGAATAGCCCATGACCGGACCGTAGGTGAAGCGGATGGTGCCGTTGGCGTCCGGCGGATAGGTGCCCTTCTTCATCTCCAGGATGGCGCCTTCATAGGCCATCTTGAGGTCGGCGCCCTCGCGCCCGAAGCCCTTGCTCTCCTCGCGGATGACCTTGGCCTCCGTTTCCATGGCCGCCGCCAGCTTGAGGAACGGGTCGTCGGCCGCCGCGAGCTGGGCCGGCTTCCAGCCGAGAACCTCGAGCCGCTTCTGGGCGTCGCCCAACTTGGTCGCGGCGTACATGGCGTCGATCCGGGCGGCAATGTCGGCGTTCGTGCCGGCCACCAGGGCCCGCAGGCTGGGCGGCCACTGGGCCGCGTCGGGCCGCGTCGCCTTCAGCCGCTTGAGGGTCCATTTCATAAGCTCGCGGTCGGTCCCGAAGACATAGCCGCGCTCGACCAGGCCGATATTCTGGCGTAGGGAGGGGAGATTGCGATCCTGGTAGGCCGCTTCGCGGTCCTTGTCCATTTTCTGCAGTTCCGGAACCGCCCGGACCAGGGTGTACGCCTGGTTCAGGATGGTTGACCCGCCCAGGACGCCGTTCAGCGCCGTGCTTCGGGCGGCGAAGGCCTTCTGCCGTTCGAGGTAGGCGTTCAGGTCGGCAACGACCTTGCCGTACTTGGCCGTCCGGGCCGGATCGGCGGCGATCCAGTCGAGGAGCGTCTTTTCCTGTTCCGCCTTGCGGGCGATCAGGTCGAACTTCTGGAGGCCCTCGAGCTTGCCCTGGGTGTTCTTGAGGCCGTTGTAGAGGCCTTTAACCCGCGAGGCGTAACGGATCTCGACTTCCTTGTCGGTTTTGCCGGCCGCCTCATAGAAGGCGATCGTATCCTGGGTGTCCTTGATCCGCTGGCCCATCGCGTCCATGTCGCTCTTGAGCTCGCCCAGGGCGTAGTTGCGATAGGTCCGTCCGGGATAGCCCATGACGAAGGTGAAGTCGCCTTCCTTGTAGCCGTCAAGCGAGGGCTTCAGCCAGACCTTGGGCTGGTAGGGGACGTTGGCCGGGCTGAAGTCGGCCGCCGTGCCGTCCGGCGCGACGTAGGCCCGCAGGAAGGAGAAGTCGCAGGTATGGCGCGGCCACATCCAGTTGTCGACTTCGCCGCCGAAGTTGCCCAAGGCCTGCGGCGGGGCGTAGACCAGGCGGATATCGCGGATCTGCTTGAAGGTGTAGAGATAGTAGGCGTTGCCGCTGTACATCGAGGCGAGCGTGCAGCGCAGGTCCCGGCCGCCCTTCTCGCCGGCGGCGATGAGATCCTTCTGGACCTTGTCCAAGGCGTCGTAGCGCTGGCGCGGGGTCATCTTGGGCTTGAAGCAGGCGTTGACCTTGGCCGTGACGTCCTCATAGCCGAGCAGAACGCCCGCCGTGTAGCCTTGGGCCTGGATCTCGTTCTCCCGCGCGGGGGCCAGGAAGCCGTTCTGGATATAGTCGTTTTCCTTGCTCGAGGCCCGCTGGATGGCGCCGTAGGCGACGTGGTGGTTGGTCAGGATGAGGCCCTGGGCCGAGACGAACTCGCCCGTGCCGCCGCCCAGGTTGACGACGGCGCTCATCAGGCCGGTGCCGTCTTTCTTGAAAAGGTCCTCGGGGTTCATCTGCAGGCCGAGGGCTTTAAGGTTGAGATCTTTCATCTGATGGGGCATCCACATGCCCTCGTCGGCCCGTCCGAGAAAGGCGACGAGCAGAACGAGTCCGATGACGGCGAGCCATTTGATCCGGGTCTTGGACATGACGGCCTCCGGTGTGAGAGTGGGCGTTCGCGCGGGGAGGCGGATCCGCCGCCCCGGGCATCTATTGTAGAACGGAGACCCCGGCGGCGTCCACCGAATATGGAAGTATCCAGGATATTCCCCGATTCACGGGCGTATTCAGCCCCGCAACGCCGGGGAGGCGGGGATCGTTTATGAATTATGCCTATATTAAATATGATATATCGCAATTATTTTATCGCTTTACTCCCGACTTTAAAACCGAGTATTATCTGGTGTCTTTTGAAACAATACGATATATCATTATGATTGAACTAAACAAGATTAACCGCTCCGCAGGGTCCAAACGAACCCTTACGGCGACGATCTTGTCCGTTTTGGCGGTTCTGTTGGTTTGCCACGCCGCAATCGCCGATTCGCCGGCGCTTCCCCTAGACCGCAAGCTCGCCCTGTACAACCAAAGAAACGGGGAGGGGGTCGAGATCGAATACTGCCAGGATGGAGTCTATGACCCCGAGGCCTTGTTGGTCATCGACCGCCTCCTTCGGGACCCCTTCAACGGCGACATCAAGGCCATCGATCCCAAGCTCCTCGATCTGCTTTACGAGCTGCGGGCCAAAATCGGCGCGACCGGGCCCTTCACGGTCCTCTGCGGTTACCGTTCCCCCGGCACGAACGCCGCCATGCGGAGACGCAATCCGGGCGTGGCCGAGCAAAGCCTTCACATGGAAGGGAAAGCCGTCGACATCCGCCTTCCGGGAGTCCCTCTCGCGGCTCTCTGCAAGGCCGCGCGGGATATGAAGGCCGGAGGAGTCGGGTACTATCCGAGGTCCGGCTTCATCCACGTCGACGTGGGCACGGTCCGCGCTTGGTGACCGGCGGCTTGGCCGCCGTCATCCGGATAAATTCCCCCGTTCAACTCAACGCACCGTTCTGGGCATAACGGCCGGGCGAACTTCGCCCTCCAGGGCGTGGGCGAGAATGATGTCCCGGCCGTAGATATCATTACGGAAATGAACGGTGCCGTCCTTTTCGCGCCAGGCCGTCAAATAGACGATATAGACCGGGATGGGGTCGGGGATGGGAAGCATCTTGTTCGCGCCCGCTGCGATGGCGGCCAGGATGTTTTCTTTGGTCCAAGCGGGATCGTTGCGCATAAGCTCGGCCGCCAGGTCGAGCGGCCACGCGATCCGGATGCAGCCGTGGCTGAAGGAACGCGAGGACTGTTGAAAAAGGTCCCTTTGAGGCGTGTCGTGCAGGTAGACGGCCCAGGGATTGGGGAACAGGAAGGCCAGCCGACCGAGCGAATTGATCGGGCCCGGTTCCTGAAGAACTCTGTAGCGGAAGTTCGTTTCATTAAGCGAGTTCCAGTCCACGGTCGCCGGATCGACCTCGGCCGCGCCCGTGTTCCAACCGTCGAAGAGCCGGTAACCCAAGCGGCGGAGATAGTTGGGGTCGCGGCGGACGTTGGTCAGGACTTCCTTGGCCGCGATCGTGGCCGGGACGTTCCAGACCGGGTTAATTTCGATCGTGGTCATCAGATCTTCGAAGACCGGAGTCCGAGTGGCCGCGGCCCCGACAACCACCCGCATATCGAGCACGGTTGTCCCGGCTTCAACCAGATCGAGGTGGAAGGATGCCGTGTTGACCATGATGTAGCGGGAACCGATATCGCGGGGCAGCCAGCGCCAGCGCTCCAGGTTGACCTTGATCTGGGCCAGGCGCTCTTCGGCCGATACGTTGAGCGAAGCCAGCGTCTCCTGGCCTACAACTCCATCCGGCCGGAAGCCAAGGCGGGTTTGGTAGCGGCGGACCGCCGCCGCGACGGCATCATCATAGACATCCGCCGTAACCGGGCCCGCGGCGGTCGCTCCCGCGGCCAGGTCGTCGCTTGCGGCCAGCCTCTCCCGAAGCGCTTGGACGCGGGAGCCGACGTCTCCGGGCCGGATCGGCGGGCCGGCGGGAACAGCCGGCCAGCCTCCCCGGGCTACGATGTCACGGTAGTCCCGGAGCGCCTCCCGCAGGCTCGCGTATTCCGGCCGGGCGGGCCGCAGCGCGTCCAAGGCGCCCGCCACGGCGCTCATGTTCAAGGCCTGCCGCAGGATCGCCGCCGCGTCGGGGCGGACCACTTGGATGAACCATTCCGATTCGATCATCGCTGGCTCGACGGAGCCGGCGGCGAGGTGCACGGCCAACTGGATGAAGGCATCGCTCAAGAGGAGGTCGAGGTCGGCCAGCCGAAGGGCCGTGTCGCTGGCCGCTCCGCGCCGTTCCGATTGCACGGCTTCCAAGGCCGATCGGATGGGCTCGAGATGATAGATGCCGGCGTCCAGCCCATCCGTCCAGATTCCGGCCAGGACCTGGATCATTTCGTCGACGATCGACAGCGGCATTCCTTCCCGGGTCCAGGCCGGCTCGTACAGCCTCCGCTCGTAGAACCGGCGCAGCGCATCCGATCCGGCCAGGCGCTCCCCGTTGCAGACCAATCCTTCGCCGCGGGGAGCGGCGGACAAGCGATTGCGGATGATTTCCGCCACCTCGTCCCGGTCCTCGCCGGGGGGCAGCGCGGCGGAGAACACGCTCATAAAGACCGCGACCACGAGTAGGATTCCCCCCATCCTGCCCGGGGTGTGAAAGCGCACGAATAAAACTCCCTCTTTCTGATTCTCTCCAATCGGGCCGAGTTGTCAAGGGTTAAAGCGGCCCCGCTTGACAGCTTCCATTCCTTCGCCTATCTTACAATCAAGTCTTTGCGGGAAGGAGTTAGAAAGTGAAGAAATTCGTAGGCGTGGCCGTCCTTCTGCTTTTCGTCGTCGTCGCGGCGTATCCATCCCAGCTGTCCTTTAAGGTCAGCTACGGTGTCTCCATGATCGGCCTCAACGGGAGCGACTACAACAAGTCCGCCGACTCTTTCATGAAGTATGTCAACGACAATTACTCCGATGTCGTGGGAGATATGGGGAAGCTGTCGTTCACCCCCGTTTTCTTCCAGGGCGAAATGATCTTCAGCTTCAGGCCGTCCCTGGGCGTGGGATTCGGGGCCAGCTATTTCTCGGCGAGCCGCAGCGATGCGATGAGCTATATGGCTCTCGTCACCGATGAGCTCACCTACGAGCCCAAGCTGTCCGCGTTTTCGATCTTCATGAACTTCCACTATTTCCTGCCGATAGGCAGCCGGATGAAACTGGACATCTATGCCGGGCCGGTCCTGGCCTTTGGCTCGTTCTCGTATGGGTATTCGGATGCCTGGCTTCTTTGGGACTACAGCGATACTTTTAAAGCGAAGGGCACCGCTTTCGGCTTCCAGACGGGATTGGGCTTCGACATCCAGCTGGCGAGCAAGATCTCGCTGGTCTTCGACATCCTCTACCGCTTGGCGCCTTGGGGCAATGTCCAAGGAACCCTCACGGAAAAAGGTTGGATTCTGTTATGGGATGTCGACGATGTATGGGAGGATATAACCCTTTGGTCGGGCCATGATTCGGATGGTGACTGGCTCGTGTTCTCGGATACTCAGCCCACGGGGTACGACACCGTGAAGAAGGCCAAGTTCGACTTGGGCGGCTTAACGGCGACCTTCGGCATCAAGATCGGCCTCTTCTGACGACCGCATTCGGTGCGGATTCGTCCGTCCCGCTCTTTCTCCCCCTTCCGGGCGAGAAGGGGCGGGACGGACTTACTCCCTCTTGTAAGAGGCGGGTCGTATCGTCTATGATCGGGCTCTTTAGAGGAGCCCCCGCGTGAGAATAAAAGCTTTCCCCGCCCGTGGGATTGTCTGCCTGGTCGCGCTGCTGCTGACGGCGGCGGCCGGCTCGTGCCTTTCCGGGCGGGGCGGTTCATTCGCGGCGGCGGGTCCGATTCCCCTTCAGGCCAAGGACCTTCGCGTCGACAACTTCATCCTGATGATCCCCGACGGCATGGGCGTCGCCCAAACGACCCTTGGGCGCTGGTACAAGTACGTCATGACGGGCGAGAACCGCCTGGCGTTCGACGACTTGGCCTGCGGCTTCGTCCGGACGTATTGGGCGACCGGCTTGATCACGGATTCGGCGCCCGCAGCCTCGGCCATGGCCACGGGTTTTAAAACCTCGGCCGGCGCGGTCTCCCTGCGCCCGGTCTCGGTCACCATGCCCGGCGTCCCGCCTTTGGGCGAAGGGGAGGCCGCTACGCCCGTCGCCACCGTCTTGGAGGCGGCCCAGGCCCGCGGCCTCGCCACCGGCCTGGTTGTGACGTGCGAGCTTCCCCACGCCACTCCGGCCGGGTTCTCGAGCCACTACGTCCAGAGAAACGCCATGGAAATCCTGGCCGAACAGCAGGTCTACCTTGGGCTGGACGTCGTTCTGGGGGGCGGCCGCAAATACCTCGATCCCAAGATCCGCAAGGACAAGGAGGATCTGGTCCGAATCCTGGAAGACCGCGGCTATCGATACCTGACGGACCCGGCGGCGCTTGCCGCGGCGCCGCCCGGCCGGCTATGGGGCGCTTTCGCGGCGGCGGGTCTGGCGCGCGACTTCGACCGCCATCCGGCCGAAGAGCCTTCGCTCGAGGCGATGACGAGAAAGGCCCTGGACGTTCTTTCCCGTCATAAAAAGGGATTTTTCCTGATGGTCGAGGGCAGCCAGGTGGACTGGGCGGCTCACGCCAATGATCCGATCGGCACGGCCACCGAGATCCTGGCTTTCGAGAAGGCGGTCTCCGCCGTCCTCGATTTCGCCCGGCGGGACGGCCGCACGGCGGTTCTCATCGCGGCCGACCACAGCACGGGCGGCATGAGCATCGGCAATCCCGACGTGGGCGACCTGCCCCTGGAGCGGTTCGCCCAAGTGATGCGCCGGCCCAAGGCGACGGCGACCAAGGCCGCGGCCGTGATCCTGGAGGATCCGCGGCCGGATCTTGAGGGAGCCAAGCGGATCGCCGCCGGGCTGCTCGGGATCGACGACTGGACGCCGGCCGAAACCGCCGAACTTGAAGCGCTCACGGCGGAGAAGAACGTCAAGAAGCTGGAGCTGTTTCTGGCCCGGGCCCTTTCGCGGCGGGCGGGCCTCGGTTGGGTGTTCACCGGACACGGCGGCGAGGATGTCGCCCTTTACGGCTTCCATCCCCGCGGCCGCAGGCTCGGCGGCGTCGTCCAGAACTCCGACATCGCGCTCTATATCCAGGACTGCCTGGGTCTCGACCTCAAAGGGCAGACGGCCGAGCGGTTCATCCGGGCCGCCGGGGCTTTTCGGGCCTCAGGCGCGGCGACGTCCGTGGATGCCGCGGATCCGAACAATCCGGTCCTCGTCGTTTCCATGAACGGGCGAACACTTCGTTTGCCGGCCAACAAGAGCGTCGCCCTCCTGGACGGCCTCCCGGTCGAACTGGGCGGCGTCGTGATCTGCACGGGCGCCTTCGGCGGGCCGACGGCGGCCGATCCCCGCTTCTGGTTCGTGCCGCGCCGGGCCGCCGCGCTCCTGAATTAATCCTTGGCTTTTTTGTTCACCATCTGGGTTAGGCCGGCGATGATCTTGGGCGCCCGCTTGTGCTCGTTCATGGCCATCTCGCCCGAGGGCAGGATCTTGAAGCTGGCGTCCTCGTAGATCCTGGCCTCGCCCCGGCCCTTATCGTTGATCTCCAGGATGCAGACCATGACCTCCACGCCCGAGGAGGGCCGCTGCATCGAGCCCAGTTCGAGGCGCTCGTTTTCGGCTATGAGCTCGATTTTAAGGCCTTTTTCGGTCTTGTATTCGTGCGCGGCGTGGAATTCGATCCTCAAGCCGCGGCCGCTGGTCACCTGCAGCGAGCCCTTCTTCATCGATCGGAAGGCCGCGTGGAAGCCGGCTTCGCCCCTTTCGTTGTAGGCTTTGGCGAGTTCGGCGATCTCCTCGACGGTCGAATAGGACAGGATTTCGATGTTGACGGTCACGACGGGTTCGGTCATGACGCCGGTCAGGTAACGGCCGCGGAACTTGACCTGGGCCGAAGAGGGAAGGGACAGAGCGAAGACGGCCAGGACGACCAGCAGGATGGATAAAGAGACACGCCGCGCGTGGGTCATCATTTGCTCCTTAAGCTCCGAGGATGATTTCAAAAACACTCCCCGAATATCTTCATCGTAAGCCGCCCCGAAGATCGTGTCAAGCCGCCGGCCGGCCGCCAAATTGATTTTTCAATGGTTTCGGCTATAGTAGGAAGAACTTTCAACGATCGAGGAGTCGCCATGATCCGTCGCTTCGCCGTTTCCCTCCTGATCCTGAGCGCGGCCGTTTGGCTGGCCGCCGCCTGCGTTTCCAAGCCCGTTTCCGACTACCCCGTCGCGGACGTCCCGCTCACGGCCGTCAAGCTCGACGGC
>JAQULS010000202.1 GCA_028749235.1 Acidobacteriota bacterium
GGAAAGGCTGCGCCGGGTCATCAACAAGGCCATCGACGACAAGGACCTCTGGGAGGCGGCCGAGAGCGCCTTCCGCCGCGGCTGGCGGCTTCTCAAGCTCTATTTCATGATCGGCCTGCCGACCGAAACGAACGAGGACGTGGACGCCGTCGTCGATCTGGTGCGCGAGCTCTCGGCCCGCGGACGGGCGATCCTGGGCGGCCCCCCGCGCATCCACGTCAGCCTGGCCAGCTTCATTCCCAAGCCCCATACGCCCTTTCAGTGGGCGGCCATGGCGGAACCGGAGATGCTGTGGGACAAGCAGGCCCGCGTCCGGAACGGTCTGGCCCGGGAGCGTTCGATCGAGATCAAGACCCACGACGTCCGGCAATCGGTCCTGGAGGCTGTTTTTTCGCGCGGCGACAGGCGCCTGTCCGAAGTCCTTCTCGCGGCTTGGCGGGCGGGCGCCCGTTTCGACGGCTGGAGCGACCAGTTCAAGCCGGATCTCTGGCAGACCGCTTTCGCCGAGACCGGGATCGAACCGGAGGCTTACCTGCGGGCCATCGAGCCCGGCGCCGCCCTGCCCTGGGACGCCGTCTCGACGGGCATGAAGCCCGCGTTTCTGCGCCGCGAGCTGGAGCGTGCCCTGCGGGCCGAACGGACGCCCTCCTGCGAGGACCAGGACTGCGGTGCCTGCCGAGGCTGCGAAACGTGTCTGGACAAGGGCCCTATCGGCGGCGATCCGGTCGGGGCGGGAGGGGAGCCGGGGCCGCCGCTTCGCGGCCGGATCTCGGACGATCCGGTCCGGTACATCGTCCGCTATGCCAAGGAGGGTCCGGCCCGGTTTCTCGGCCACAATGACCTCGTCAACGCGCTGCAGCGCGTCTTTCGGCGGGCGGGGATCGAAACCCTCCACAGCGCGGGCTTCCACCCCAAGCCGGTCATGTCCTTCGGGCCGGCCCTTCCGCTCGGGATGGCCGCCCGCGACGAATGGATGGAATTCAAATCGGGCCGGGACATCACCGAAGCCGATTTTCTGGCCGCGGCCAACGCCGCGGCGCCGGCGGGCTTGAACTTCCTCTCCCTGCGGCGGCGCGGGCCGGCGGAGCCTTCCTGCCAAGAGCGCGTCCGGGGAGCCGTATACGCCGTGGATCTTCAGGATCCGGCCATCGCCGATTCGGCCGCGCTGTCGGACGCGGCGGTCCGGATTCGGGAAGCCGCCGCGGCCGACGCCGCGTTCGACTGGCTGGAAGGCGTCGAGGATGCGGGAAACGGCCGTCTCCTGTTGAAGGTCGCCTTTCGGAACGGAAAGATTCCCCGGCCGCAGGACCTGGTGCGCCTGGCCCTGGGCTGGGAGCGGCCGTCCTTCGGCATGACCCGGGAGACGTTCGTCTTGGCCCCGGTTTGACAGTCTTCATCGGAATCCTGTATAAAAAAACGAGTTTATCCGGCGGGGAAGCATAGGGAAAAAGGAGATACGGGCATGATCGACTATACCTTGACCGAAGAACAGAAAGCCCTCCGGGACATGGCCCACGAGTTTGCCCAGAACGAGATGCGGCCCGTCGCCGCCCGCTATGACCAGAGCCATGACTTTGCTTACGAGGTCATGCAAAAGGCCTTCCAGGCCGGCTTCCTGACCTGCAACATTCCCGAAGCCTATGGCGGCGGCGGCCTCTCCAGCCTGGACTTGACCATCATGAGCGAGGAACTGGCCTGGGGATGCGCCGGGCTTTTCACCAGCATGATGGCCTGCTCGCTGGCCACGACCCCGATCATCCTGTATGGCAGCGAGGAGCAGAAGAAGAAGTACCTGGGAGAGATGAGCCGGACCTTGACTCTGGGCGCCTACGCCCTGACCGAGCGCGAAGCGGGATCGGATGCGGGCGCCGTGAAGACCCGAGCCGTCAAGGACGGCGACGCCTACATCCTCAACGGGGCCAAGTGCTTCATAACCAACGGCGGCGTGGCCGGCTTGTACACCGTTTTTGCCAATACCGCCCCCCATAAAGGGGCCCGCGGCATCAGCGCCTTCATCGTTCCGCGCGACACGCCGGGGCTCGCCGTCGGCAAAGTCGAGGACAAGATGGGCCAGCGGGCCTCCAATACGGCCGAGGTGTACTTCGAGGACGTCCGGGTTCCGGCCGCCGACCTGATCGGGCGGGAGGGGCTGGGTTTCCTCATCGCCATGCGGACGTTCGACATGACTCGGGCTTCGGTCGGGGCGGCCGCTCTCGGCATCGCCCGGGCCGCCCTGGAGCATTCGGTCGCTTACGCCAAAACCCGGCGAACGTTCGGCAAGCCGATCGCCCTCCTGCAAGCGACCCAGATGAAGATCGCCCAGATGGCCATGGAGCTCGAGGCGGCCCGCCATCTGGTCCGGCACGCGGCCTGGCTCGCCGATCAGGGCCGTCCCAACGGCAAGGAGTCGGCCATGGCCAAGTGCTTCGCCTCGGACGTCGCCGTCGCCGCGGCCAACGAGGCCATCCAGATCCATGGCGGCTACGGCTACATGAGGGACTACCCGGTCGAGAAGCTCTGGCGCGACGCCAAGCTTCTCCAGATCTACGAGGGGACGAACGAAATTCAGCGCCTCGTCATCGCCCACGAGGTGATCGGCCCGGTCAAGAATTAGGCGGGATTCGGCTGAGTCCGGCCCTTGGATGACAGGAGGGCTCGGACCGTCTCGCCCGCCATCGTCGCGGCGAGAAGGAAGAGGATCAGAGCGACGATGGCGACGGGGTCGCCGGTCAGCCGGAACACGCCTTCCTTGAACCAACCGTCCCGGATCAGGACGATCAAGGCCCAGTTGGACATCAGGAACATCCAGAGAGCGGGGACGAACGCGACCAGCCAGGCTTTCCGGTAACGGGCCGTCCGGTAGAGCCAGATGCTGATCGCCATGAGCGCCAAGGCCGCCAGCAGCTGGTTCGAGGCGCCGAAGATGCTCCAGAAGAGCCTCCAGGCCGGGACGGGATTTCCGGCCGCGTCTTTCAGGGTGGCGGTGACGAAAACGGCCGGGACGCCGATGGTCAGGAGCGTGGCGAAGGCGCGTCCGGGCAGGCCCTTCCAGCCGGTGATCTCGTGGATGATGTACCGTCCGAGCCGCGTGCAAACGTCCAGGGTGTCGTAGACGAAGGTGGCGAAAGCCATCAGGCCGAAGGAGATGCCGTAAGCGGCCGGGATGCCGATGAGATCGAGAAAGCGGCCGATGCCCGAGGCGTAGATGAAGTTGGGGGAAGCCTTGATCAGCGGATTGTCCACGGCCAGGATCATGACGCAGGCCAGGCTGATGACCGCGACCAGCCCTTCCATCAGCATCATGCCGTAGCCGACGGGCTTGGCGTCCCTCTCCCGGGCCAGCTGCTTGGAGGTCGTGCCCGAGCCGACCAGGGCGTGGAACCCCGAACAGGCGCCGCAGGCCACGGTGATGAACAGGATCGGAAACATAGGGAACCAGAAGGAAGACGCGCCCGGCGGGAGATGAGTGAAGGCCGGATAAGCGACCTTGAAGCCGCCGCCGATCAGGCCGATGGCGCAGGTGATCAGGGCGGCGTACAGGAAATAGCCGCCCAGATGGCCGCGCGGCTGCAGCAGCATCCAGACCGGGATGATCGAGGCCACGAAGCAATAGGCCAAGATGAATAGGCTCCAGAACTTCTGGGCCGTCCCGGCGGACAGGCCGAGAATCGAGGTCAGGTCGAGCGGGATGTGCGGTCCGGCCCAGATGGCCACTCCGACCAGGGGCAGGAAGATGATCGTCGCCCAGGTCAGGTTCAATTTCTTGGTCTTCAGCAGCCAGCCCATGACCAGGGGCAGGGCTAGGTAGAGCAGGGAAGACGTGGCGATGGCGCCGCCGCCTATCCGCCGGCCGTTTTCGATGGTCACCGTCCCGACGAACGAGGACGAGGTGATATCGGTGAAGGCCACGATGACGTAGACCAGGGTGATCCAGATGAAGATCATGAACAGCATCCAGGCCCGGCGCGAAACGTGCTCCTTGACGATCTCGGTGATGGACCGGGCCTGGTGGCGGATCGAGGCGACGAGGGCGCCCATGTCGTGCACGCCGCCGATCAGCACCGAGCCGACCAGGATCCAGATCAGGGCCGGCGCCCAGCCGAAGGCGATCCCGGCGATGATGGGACCGGTGATCGGGCCGGCGGCGGCGATGGCCGAGAAATGCTGCCCGCTCAAAAACTTGGAGCTGGTGGGAATATAGTCGAGGCCGTCGTTCATGGTTACGGCCGGCGTCGGCCGCGCATCGTTGAGGTCGAAGACTCTCTTGGCCAGGAAGCCGCCGTAGATTCGATAAGCGGCGAGAAACACGACTGCCGCGCCCGCCACGATGATCAGAATGTTCATGCCTGCGGCTCCTTGTCGCCCCGTTTCCCTGACGGTGGGAGACAAAAAAAAGGGGACGCTCTTTCGAGCGTCCCCTTTTGCTTGGGCGAGACTCGCGGCGGACGATCCGCCGGTGGTGGGGGGTTATTCGAAGTATTCGGGGACCAAGCCTAGGGTCTCGGCTCCCGAACCCTTGCAGACGTCGATAAACTCGACGACTTTGGAGAAGGGGCACTTGGCGCTGGCCTTAAGGAAAATGGTCTTGTCGGCGCGGGTCGAATACAGCCGACGGAGCTCCTCCCCGGCCAACTTCATATCGACGAAATGGTCCTTGTTGATGTCGACGGTCAAATCATTGAAAAGGGTAACGACGATCAATCCGACGGGCTGGCCGCCGGACGTGTCGGAAG
>JAQULS010000065.1 GCA_028749235.1 Acidobacteriota bacterium
CTGCCCGAATACTTGTTATTTCCGCTAAAAACGCTCATAATGGCGGGCACTCAGGCGCGAGCTTATATTCATGAACATCTGGGTCATCGGGGCGGCGGTTTCCATCCTGGCGGTCGGCTATGTCCTGATTCCGGGCGCCCTCCTGGCTCGCGCCGTCCGCCGGCACCTCCGCAAACGCGCCGCCGCGCGCAAACGCCGGGAAGAGGCCGAGGAAAGCGCCCGGCGGCAAGCCCAGATCATCGAGGCCAGCCGCAAGGCGATCGACACATCCCGCAGCCCGGCCGTGATCTCGGCCCATTTCGACGTCATCCGGGATCACGCTGAAAAGCTCTCCGCTCTGGCCGAACACTTCGACCTGCCCGATATCGCCCCCTCGACCCCCTCCGACCTCAAAATCTTCTACCGCGACGAGAAGGAGCGCATCCTGCGCAATCGGGTCATGGAGCAGGTCGATGAGGCCATGAGCAGGGCCGACGGGATTCCCCGGCGTCCGGGCAAGATCACTTTCATGGAACGGGCTCTGATCCTGTGTCTGGAAGGGAAGCGGACGGCGAAGGACGAAGCCCTGGTCAAAGCCTTCGATACCAAGACCGCCGAAATCCAGCAGAAGATCGCGGCCGTGATGACCGAGCCTAAGACCGAGTAGTCCCCTCCCCTTCTCCGCCCCCCCGAAGCCGCTTGGCCGCAAAGGCCGCGAAGGCGTCGATGTAACCCTCCGGAGTCCCGGCGTCGAACCGGCGCCCCTCGAACAGGACTCCCCGGACGGGTTCCCGGCCTAAGAGAATCCGTATGGCGTCCGTGATCTGGATCTCGCCGCCGTACCCCGGGCGGGTCTCCCGGATGGCATCGAACACGGCCGAGGTGAAGACGTACCGGCCCAGCACGCCCAGGTCCGAGGGCGCGCTTTCGGGGCCCGGCTTTTCGACCACGTCGAGGATGCGAAAGAGGCCGCCGCCCGCCGCTTCGACCCGGGCGACGCCGTATTTGCGCGTTTCCTCGCGCCCGATCCGGCCCAGGACGACCGTCGTCTCGCCGGTCGCCTCGAAGGCCGCCTTCAACTGGCCCAAGCAGGGCTTCCGGCCGTCATAGACCGTGTCGGGATTCATCACCGCCACGGGCTCGCCCGCGGCGAAGCCCTCCCCCATCGAAACGGCGTGGCCGAGGCCGAGCTGCTCGCGCTGTTCAAGAAAGGTGATGGCGGCCAGGGACCGGATGCGGCGGAGGCTTTCGAGAAGGTCCGTCCGGCCTTTCCTGGCCAGAAAGGCCTCCAGCTCGGGGCTTGGGCCGAAGTGGTCGCGGATCGCGGTCTTCCAGGGAGCGATGATGATGCCGATCTGGTCGAAGCCCGCCGCGATGGCCTCTTCGACCGCCACCTGGATGAGGGGCTTGTCGACCAGCGGGAGCATCTCCTTGGGCACGGCCTTGGAAGCGGGAAGAGACCGCGTGCCGAAGCCCGCGGCCGGAATAAGAACTTTTCGGACGGCTCGCATCATCCTTCAGAATTTGTAATGGACCGACATCGTCGGAACGAGGATTTTCATATTATAGACGCCGGGAACGGCGTCCGCGCTGTCGGCGGAAATCGTCCGTTCCGCGCCCATCAGGTACTCCAGCCCGAAATCCAGGCTCAAATCCGCGACCCGGTAGCCGAGGCCGAGGGTCAGGGCATTGAAGTCGAAGGTGGGCAGGAGCAGGTTCATGGTCTCGTCGGGCGCGGGCGACGGATCGTTGTGCCAGCCGGCCCGGACGGCCAGCGCGGACGAGACTTTGTATTCCCCCCCCAGCCGGACCTGGACGGTATCCCGCCAGCGCATCGGGATCGTATCCCGGCCCGTTGCGGCCATGATCTGCGACCAGGCGGAATCGGCGTAATCCGCGTCGAGGGACTGGATCCTTCCCCAGTTCGTATATTGAACGTCGGCGCTGATCGTCAGCCGTCCGGTCGGCATGAAGGCCAAGCCCCCGGCCAGCGAGGCCGGCCAGGTGATCGTGCGATCGACGTCCGATTGGCTCGCCAGGCCCAAGTACGTAAGCCGGGATATCTCCGCCGTTCCCGAAAGGCCGACCTTGCTCGCGGTTCGGTAGACGAGCCCCAGGCGGACCATCCGGTGAGGCTGAAACTGGAGGCCGAGCGTCGCGCCCAGCCCGAGGCCGGTTTCGCTCTCGGTGTACTGGCTGAGGTCGATGAGATCTCCGTACGCGCCGGTGTAGGACGACAGGGCGAACGTCCCGACATTGATGTTGAGCGACGCCCCGAACGAGAGTATGTCGTTCAGCCGGTATGCGATCGTCGGAGCGAACGTGATCAAGCCCATCCGGCTTTTCCAATCCAGGTCCGTCGCGCCGCCGGAGAGGGCGGCCAAGGCTTCGCCGTCCCATGCGGCTCCCAGGCCCGGGGGCGTGTAGATGCCCAGGCCGACGACCAGGTTCTCAGTCAACGGCTGGACATAGCCGGCCAGACCGCCTATGTAGTTCTTGGTCAGGGTCTTGGCGTCGGCCAGGGTCACCGTCCCGATCGGAGCCGGATAGGTTCGGGAGTATTTGTAGGAGCCGGTCGGCAGGATGTCGGCCCCGTAGAATCCGAAGGTCTTGCCGGTGATCCGAGCCAGTCCGGCCGGGTTCCAGTAGAACGCGCTGAAATCGTCAACCAAACCGACGTAAGCGCCGCCCATGGCTGCGGCACGGCTCCCCTGGGCGTTCAGCCCGCCTTCAAAAACCAGGGCGCAGGCCGCCAGGCATAGAGTTGCGGCCGTCAATGACTTGCGGATCCTCATGCGGAAACCTCCTGCCGGCGAATCCGTTGACTCTAACGGACGGCTCCCTCTTTGTCAATCCGGCCGGGCGTCAGGCCCGCCGGAAAACGAAGCCGCCCCGGCCGTCGGCGTCGACCCGCACGGTTTCGCCGGACCGGAACTCCCCGGCCAGGATCTTCATGGCCAGCGGGTTCTGGACGTCCTGCTGGATCGTGCGCTTGAGCGGCCTGGCCCCGTAGACCGGGTCGTAGCCCCGCTCCGCCAGGAGCTCTTTGGCTTTGTCCGTCAGCTCCAGGCCGATCTTCCGGTCGGCCAGCCGCCGCCGCAGAAGCTCCGCCTGCAGATCGACGATCCGCAGGATGGCCTCCTTGGCCAGCGGTTTGAAAATGATGATCTCGTCGACCCGGTTCAGGAACTCCGGCCGGAAATGGCCCTCCAGGACGCGCTTGACTTCCCGTTCCATGGCCTTGTAGTCGCGGTTCAGCTCCTTGATCGCCTGGCCGCCCAGGTTGGAGGTCATGATGACCAGGGCGTTTCGGAAATCCACGGTCCGGCCTTGGCCGTCGGTCAGGCGGCCGTCGTCCAGGATCTGGAGCAGGATGTTGAAGACGTCGGGATGGGCCTTCTCGATTTCATCCAGCAGGATGATGCAGTACGGCCGCCGCTTGACCGCCTCGGTCAACTGACCGCCTTCCTCGTAGCCGACGTAGCCCGGAGGGGCGCCGATCAGCCGCGACACGGTGTGCTTCTCCATGTACTCGGACATGTCCAGCCGGACCAGGGCCTTCTCGGAGTCGAACAGGAACTCGGCCAAGGCCCGGGCCAGTTCGGTCTTGCCGACTCCCGTCGGGCCCAGGAAGATGAACGAGCCCAGCGGCCGGGCTGCGTCCTGCAGCCCGGCCCGGGCCCGACGGATCGTATCCGACACGGCCCGCAGGGCTTCCTCCTGGCCGACGACCCGCTGGGCCAGACGATCCTCCATCTTGATCAGGCGCTCGACGTCCCCCTCCATCATCTTGGCCACGGGGATGCCGGTCCAACGGGAAACGATCTCGGCCACGTCCTCCTCGTCGACCTCCTCCTTGAGCATCTTGTGGGTCTTCTGGACGACGGCCAGATCGGCGGCGATCTTTTCCGATTCGTGCTGGGCCTCGATCATCTTGCCGTAGCGGATCTCGGCCACTTTCTCCAGGTCGCCCCGCCGCTCGGCCGATTGCTCCTCGGCCTTGAGGGTGTCCTGTCGGGCCTTGACGGCTTTGGCCGCGTCGATGAGCTCCTTTTCCCGCCGCCATTGGGCCTTCAGTCCATCGGCTTTCTCCTTCAGGCCGGCCAGTTCCTTGCCCAGGCCGGTCAGCCGGTCCTTGGACCCGGTGTCTTTTTCCTTTTTCAGCGCCTGGCGCTCGATCTCGATCTGGCGGATGCGGCGGTCGAGCTCGTCGATCTCCTCGGGCATGCTTTCCACGGCGATCCGGATATGGGAGGCGGCCTCGTCGACCAGGTCGATGGCCTTGTCCGGCAGGAAGCGGCTGGTGATATAGCGGTTCGAAAGCGTCGCCGCCGCGACCAGGGCCGCGTCGCGGATGCGGACGCCGTGGTGGAGCTCGTACTTCTCCTTCAGACCCCGCAGGATGGAGATGGTGTCCTCGACCGACGGCTCGCCGACCAGGACGGGCTGGAAGCGCCGCTCCAGGGCCGCGTCCTTCTCGATATGCTTGTGGTACTCGTTGAGGGTCGTGGCTCCGACGCAGCGCAGCTCCCCCCGGGCCAGGGCCGGTTTGAGCATGTTCGAGGCGTCCATGGCGCCCTCGGCCGCGCCCGCACCGACGATGGTGTGGAGCTCGTCGATGAACAGGATGATGCCGCCGGCGGAGTCCTTGATCTCCTTGAGGATGGCCTTGAGCCGGTCCTCAAATTCGCCCCGGTACTTGGTCCCGGCCAGAAGCGCGCCCATGTCCAGGGCGATCAGGCGCTTGTCCTTGATCGTCTGGGGCACATCGCCGTCGACGATCCTCTGGGCCAACCCCTCGACCACGGCCGTCTTGCCGACGCCGGCTTCGCCGATGAGCACGGGATTGTTCTTGGTCCGCCGGGACAGGACCTGGATGACCCGGCGGATCTCCTCCTCGCGGCCGATGACCGGGTCCAGCTTGCCCTGCCGGGCCAGGGCGGTGAAATCGCGGGTGTACTTGTCCAAGGCCTGATACTTGGCTTCGGGCTGGGGATCGGTGATCCGCTGGCTGCCGCGGATCGCGGTCAGGGCCTGCAGAATTCCCTCGGAAGTGACGCCGAAGCGGCCGAGCAGGCGGCCGGCCTCGGAGGATCCGGCCTTGAGCATGGCCAGGAGGAGATGCTCGGCCGAGACATACTCGTCCTTGAGGGCCTCCGCCTCTTTCTCCGCGGCGACCGCCAGCGCGGCCAGCGATGCCGACATGGACACCGTCCCGCCCTGCGCGCTCGGCATCCGGGCCAAGAGGCTTGCCAACTCGGTCTGGAGCCGGGCCCGGTCCGTCCCCAGCTTGTCCAAGGCCGCGGCCGCGACGCCGCCTTCCTGTTCAAGCAGGGCGGACAGCAGATGGACGTCGCGGATTTCGGCGTGGCCGGAGTCCGAGGCTTTGCGCTCGGCGGCTTGGAAAGCCTCCTGGGACATGACCGTGTAGCGTTCCCAGTGCATGATTTTCTCCTCGATGAGTCTTGACTATTTAGATAGGTTTTTAGGGCTGAAATGTCAAGCCGGAACGGCGCGGAGCCGGCTTGACATTTACCTCGAAATGGTTATTTATGGACGTGGACAAATTCGAGGGAGCAGGTCATGGAAGAGATCGAAATCTCAAGCTGGCTGACGTTGGACGCGCTGAAGAAGAAGGCCGATCTGGCCGAAACCGTCGGCAATCTTCAGACCGGCCACAGCATGTCGGTTTTCTGCCAGATTGAAGACGACTACCTCGAACTCGTCTACACGGATGCCACCGCCAACAGCCTCCGCCGCTACGAGGACAAGGACGAGTTCGAGTCGGCCATCGAGCAGCGCAAGGAGGAGGACGGCGAGGCGGCCTACGACGAAGACCGCGAGTGCGAAGAGGACGAAGACGACGACAAAGACGAAGACGACGTCCTCGAAGCCGATGCCGAAGACGACGACTACTGACGCAGCCTCTCGACCAGCCGGTTGAGCAGGTTGAGCGCCTCGACCGGCGTCAGGGCGCCGACATCGCAGCCCGCCAGGGCTTCCCGGATCTCTTCCAGGGCGGCATCTTGACGATCCTCCCCGAACAGCCACATCTGATGCTTGTCGAGGGCCCGGCCCCGGCCTTTGGCGTAGGCCAGCCGCGGCGCCCCGGCGTCGTCGAGCTCCTGGTTTTCAAGGTTGAACAGGATCTCCCGGGCCCGGCCGATCACGTCGCGGGGCAGCCCGGCCAATTGGGCGACATGAATGCCGTAGCTCCGATCCGAGGGGCCGGGCACGATCCGCCGCAGGAAGACGACGTCCCCGCCCCGCTCCTCGACGGCGACGTGAAAATTCTTGATCCGGGGCAGGGTCAAGGCCAGCTCGGTCAGCTCATGGTAGTGGGTGGCGAAAAGCGTCTTGGCCCGGACGCGGTCGCTCTCGTGCAGGTGCTCGGCCACGGCCCAGGCGATGCTCAAGCCGTCGAAGGTGCTGGTGCCGCGGCCGATCTCGTCCAGGAGGATGAGGCTGCGCGGCGTCGCGTTGTGGAGGATGGCCGCCGTTTCCAGCATCTCGACCATGAACGTCGATTGGCCCGCGCTTAAAAAGTCCGTCGCTCCGATGCGGGTGAAGACGCGATCCAGGAGGCCGATCGAAGCCGAGACGGCCGGGACGAAGGAGCCCATCTGGGCCAGGATGGCGATCAGGGCCGTCTGCCGCAGGTACGTGGACTTGCCGCCCATGTTCGGCCCGGTGATGATCAGGATCTGGTCGGAAGCGCGATCGAGGCGCAGGTCGTTGGGGATGAAAGGCTCGGGCGAGACCGCCTCGACCACGGGGTGGCGGCCGCCGCTGATCTCGACGGCGTCGCCGTCGTCGATCGCGGGACGGGTGTAGCCGCGGCGGGCGGCCAGCTCGGCCAGGGCCGACAGGACGTCGAGCCGGGCGACCACGGCCGCCGCGTCCTGCAGGCGCCTGGTCTCGGCCGCGATCGATTCCCGGACGGCCTGGAAGAGGCGCGCCTCGATCTCGGCGATGCGCTCCTCGGCGTGCAGGACCTTCTCCTCGTAGCTTTTGAGCTCGGGGGTCAGGAACCGCTCGCAGGAGACGAGCGTCTGCTTGCGGATGTAGTCGGCCGGGACCTGGGGCAGGTTCGGCTTGGTCACCTCGATGTAATAGCCCGCCACGCGATTGTAGCGGACCTTGAGCGAGCCGATCCCGGTCCGCTCCCGCTCCCGCTTCTCCAGCTCGATGATGAAGGCCTTGCCGGACCGGCTGACCGCCCGCAGGTCGTCGAGCTCCGGGGCGTACCCGTCCCGGATGATCCCGCCCTCGGTCAAAAGGAACGCGGGCTCGTCCAGGATGGCCCGGCCGATGAGGTCCGCGATGTCGGCCGCGTCGTCCCAGTCCGCGCGGATTCCGTCCAAGAGGGCTCCCGGGACGGATTCGATGGCCGCCCGGGCCGCCGGCAACGGAAGCAGCGACTTGCGCAGGGCCACGCAATCGCGGGGATGGGCGGCGCCGAGGCTGATGCGGCCGGTCAGCCGCTCCAGATCGAGCACTCCCTTGAGGATCTCGCGCAGCTCGCCGCGGGCCATGGGCGCCGCTATAAAGGCCGCCACGGCGTCGAGCCGGGCTTCGATCGCCGCCCGGTCGGTGAGCGGACGCAGAAGCCAATCGCGCATCATCCGGCCGCCCATGGCCGTGATGGTCAGGTCGATGACGTCGAGCAGGGAATTTTCGCTCCGGCCGTCGCGGGCGTTGCGGACGAGCTCGAGATTGCGGATGGTGGCCGCGTCCAGGATCATCCGGTCCGAGGGCCGAACCAGGCTCAAGCGGCCGACGAGCAGGACCGAATCCTTGCGGACCTGCTTGAGGTAATGGAGGAGCGCTCCCGCCGCGGACACGGCCCGCGGTTTATCTTCGAGGTCGAAGCCGTGCAGGCCGATCGTCCCGAAATGATCGGTCAGGGTATGGCGGGCGTGGCCGGCCTCGAAGGTCCAGGCTTCGACCGGACTCCGCAGAACCCGGCCCAGCCCGCTGCGCTCCAGGACATCGCCGATCTCCGCCTCCTCCCCTTCCGGCACCACGACCTCGCGCGGCGCGGCCTTGTAGAGCTCGTCGGCCAGCGGCTTGAGGTCGGACGCCGCGCCTTCCAGGACCCTGATCTCCCCGGCGGCCAGGTCGGCCAGGGCCAGGCCCCAGCCGGAGGGCCCTGAATGGAGGGCGGCCACGAAGAGGCCCTCCTTGCCGTCCGCCAGGTCGATCTCCACCGCCGTGCCGGGCGTCAGGACCTTGACGATTTCGCGCCGAACGACTCCCTTGGCCGCCTTGGGATCCTCGACCTGCTCGCAGATGGCGACCTTGAATCCCTGCCGCAGCAATCGGGTCAGGTAGGAATTGACGGCGTGGAAGGGGACGCCGCACATCGGCACGTTCTGGCGGGAGGTCAGGGCGATCTCGAGCACCCGGGAGCCCGTCCGGGCGTCCTCGTAGAACATTTCGTAAAAATCGCCCAGCCGGAAAAAAAGCAGAGCGTCGGGATGAAGCGCCTTGACCCGGAAATATTGCTCCATCATCGGGGTCAAGGCGGTCTTTTCCACGGCAGGGATTATACCGGAAAGGGATTGAATTTTCCTCCGCCTCGAATAAACTGGGAGCCAAGGAGAGAGACCGATGAACCTGAAGCGCCCGGCCCTCGTCAACCTGCTGACCCTGGCGGTCCTCTCGCCGGCCCTGACCGGCTTGGCCCTGGCCGCGGCCGACTACGGTTTTACCCCCCGGCCGGAGGCCGTCCGCGGCCTCGAACCGCCCGTTTTGCCGCTCGAGGGGGCCTGGAAGTTCCGGCCCGCGCCGCCGCAGGGATTCTGGGCCCTCAACGAGCGAGCGGCCGCCTCTTGGCCGGTCATCCGCATTCCCGGCGACTGGACGATGCAGGGCTTCTCGGTCAAGCCGGGGACCGCCGCCGGCTATATCAAAACCGTGACCATCCCCAAATCCTGGGCCGGATGCCGCATCCTCCTCCGTTTCGACGGCGTTCAGAGCGAGGCCAAGGTCTGGGTCAACGGGCGCCTGGCCGGATCGCACGCGGGCGGATTCAACGCCTTCGAGCTCGACATCTCGGCCCTCGTCCGCCCCGGCGCGGCCGCGACTATCGCCGTTTCCGTGCGGAACGAGTCGCTCGCCGACGAGCTGGCCAGCGCGACCCAGTACGCCGCCTACCAAATCGGCGGCATCACTCGCAAGGCCGGCCTGATGGCCGTGCCCGAGATCCATCTGTCCCGCCTGCGGATCGAGACCGGCTTGGACGGATCCCACCGCGACGCCCGTCTGAAAGTCGGCTTGACTTTGGCCAACGCCGGATCGAAGACGGCCCGCCAAGCCGAGGTCGGAATCGCCCTGCTCGACCCGTCCGGGAACGCCGTGCCCCTGGCCGCGCCGAAGCTGGACGCCTGGGACCTGGCGCCGGGCGCGGCGGAAAACAAGTCCATCGAGGCCGACGTCCCCGCTCCCCTGCTTTGGGACGCCGAGCATCCCCGCCTTCATACGCTGGTCGTCAGCCTGAAAGTCGAGGGCCGGATCATCGAAACCGTCCGCCGCCGCTTCGGCTTCCGGGAAGTCGAGGCGGCCGGGACGCGGCTCTATGTCAACGGCATGCCGGTCAAGCTGCGCGGCGTGAACCGCCACGAGACCCATCCCCTTCTCGGCCGCAGCCTGACGCCCGATCTCGAGCGCCGGGACGCCGAGCTTTTCCGGGACGCCAACGTCAACTACATCCGCACCTCGCACTATCCCCCGGCCGAGGAGTTTCTCGACGCCTGCGACGAGCTGGGGCTGTTCGTCGAGTGCGAAGCGCCGCTGGTGTGGATCGGCCACGGCGCCAACGCCCGCTGGAAGTCCCATGTGTCCGACGAGCCCAAGCTCTATCCCTTCCTCGAACGGGCCATCGGCGAAATGATCGCCTTCCACGAGCGCCATCCCTCGGTCATCCTCTGGTCGCTGGCCAACGAGTCCGCCTGGGGGCCCAACTGGGCCCGGGCCAAGGCCTACGCCGACGCGCTCGATCCGACCCGGCCCAAGACGTTCCACGACCAGGCCTACGGGGCTTACAACAACTTCGGGTCCAAGGACATGGCCGTGGCCAATTTCCACTATCCGGGTCCGCAGGGCCCCGAGCTGGCCCTGGATTTCGCCCGGCCGCTTCTCTACGGCGAGTACGTCCACCTGAATTGCTACAATCGGGCCGAGATCCAAACCGACCCGGGCGTTCGCGACGAGTGGGGCCGCGGCCTGCACCGGCAGTGGGAGAGGATCTTCGGCTCGGCCGTCGTCATCGGCGGCGCCGTCTGGTCGGGCCTCGACGATGTCTTCCAGCTCCCCTCGGGCCGGGCCGCCGGCTACGGCGAATGGGGGCCGCTGGACGGCTGGCGCCGGCCTAAGCCCGAGTATTGGCACATCAGGAAAAGCTACTCTCCCGTCCGGGTCAAACCCGAGACCATCCCCCTCCCGGCCCCCGGCCGGCCGATCAAGGTCGAGGTCGAAAACCGCCACGACTTCACGAATCTTTCCGAGATGCGGATCGAATGGCGGCTGGGGGAAGCGCACGGGACCGTCCGCCTGGACCTGCCGCCCCGGCGGAGCGGCGTGCTGGCCGTTCCGGCTCCGGTCGGAAAAGCGGAAGGCCGGACCCTGCGTCTCGAGTTCTGGAGCCCGCGCGGCTTCGCGGCCGAAGAGGTCGAGATCCCGGTCGGCGGCAGGACCGTTCCCGATCCCCCCTTCGCGCCGGCCGTCCCCGGATCGATCAAGCTCAAGGAAGAAGCCGGCCGCTTCATCGCCGCCGGACCGTCCATCCGCTGGGCGTTCGACCAATTGACGGGAACGCTCCTCGGCGCCGAAGCGGACGGTATCCCGGTCCTCGCCGGGGGCCCCGTCCTGATGCTTCTGCCCCTGACCTCAAGCCCTTGCGCCCCGGACTTCGCTTACGACGTCAAGCCCTTGAACGAGACCTGTTCGGGCTGGACGGCGGAATCGGTTCAGGCGACACAGGAAGAGGGAGCGGTGGTTCTGGCCGTGAAGGGCCGGTTCAAGGAAGCCCGGGGCGGATACCGGATCCGGATCGACGGCGCGGGGCGGGCGGACATCGAGTACGCCTTCACCCTGGAGGAGGCCATGAATCCCCGGCAGTGGGGTCTCGTCCTCTATCTGCCTCGGGAAATGGACATCCTGGATTGGAACCGAAGGGGCCTTTGGTCGGTCTATCCCGGCGATCATATCGGCCGCCTCCGGGGCACGGCCAAGGCGCTTACGGCCGGCCGCGACTTCCGTTTCCGGATGGCGCCGGAGTGGGCTTGGAAGGACGATCAGACAGGACTCGGATCGAACGACTTCCGTTCGACCAAGACCGGCCTGGATTGGGCCGCCCTGACCTCGGCCAAAGGATACGGCGTGCTGCTTCACTCGAACGGGCCGACGGCCGCCCGGGCCTTCCTCGACGGCAACCGGACGGGGTGGCTCGTCGCCGGATTCTCGACCGGAGGCGGCGATGCCTTCTACGCCCCGCATCACAGGACGGACGACAAGCCCTTAGCCAAGGGCGATGCGATCACGGGCGGATTCTCGATCCGCCTGCTGGCCGGCCCGCGCTAGGCCGCCCGGCCCGGACTTAGAGGTACGAATACTCCTTGCCGTACCAGAGCATCTGCTGGACGTAGTCCGACGGGTATTCGACCTTGACGTCGATGATCTTGCCGTTCTCCACGACCGGGACATAAAGCGCGTTCATGAAGCCGGTATAGGGGGCCAGCTTGAGCTTGGCGTAGCGGTCCAGGACTTCCTTGTGCAGGTCCTGGTCCAGCTTAACGCCGTAGGTCTCGATGAGCGCCTTGGCCGCTTCGTAGTCGCCCTCGGAAGTGATGCGCTGGACTTCGGCCAGGAGCTTGCCGTACAGGGCCCGCAGTTTCTGGTAATCCTTGATCACGAAGTAGGTCTTGCCGTCCCGAACTTCCTTGACGATCACGTTCTCGGGCAGGCCCTTCTCGTATACCCAATGGGAGACCATGGCCCGGCAGCGCATATGGGCCTGCTCGATCGTCTTGCCCGGCTGGATGCGGACCATCTGGGTCAGCAGGCCGTTGCGGATGCTGCCGTCGTATTGGGCCTTGGCCGATTCGACCGAGGGCAGAAGGCCGAGCTCGATCATCTTGGGGTCCATGATGTAGTAAAGGGCGAACAAGTCGGCCCGGGCTTCTTCGACCGGTGAGTGGTAGTTCTTGAGGGCCTCGTTGGTGACGCCCGGCAGGAGCCGGCCGGAGCCGTGGCCCAAGACTTCATGCAGGTCGGTGTGGATGTTGCCCGCGTAGGCGCCGTAGGTCCGCGACCGCTCGAGCTCCTCGGGCGAGGCGCAGAACTCGGGGCCGAACCCGGACAGGAGCGAGGACTGGGAGCTGGCGTAGGTGATGTTCTCCAGGGTCACCGACTTGGACCCATGCTGGGTCCGGATCCAGTTGGCGTTGGGCAGGTTGATTCCGATGGGCGTCGCCGGGTAGCAGTCGCCGCCCAGCATGGCCGCGGTGATGACCTTGGCCGAGACGCCCTTGACCTCTTTCTTCTTGAACTTGGGGTCGATCGGCGAGTTGTCCTCGAACCACTGGGCGTTGGCCGAAATCGTGTCGGCCCGCTTGGTGGCTTCGAGATCCTTGAAGTTGACGTTGGATTCCCACATCGCCTTCCGGCCCAGCGGGTCGTTGTAGACTTCGATGAAGCCGTTGACGAAGTCGATGCGGGACTGGGTGTCGGCTACCCAGAGGATGTTGTACGCGTCGAAGTCCTTCAGGTCGCCGCTCTTGTAGTACGCGATGAGCTGCTCGATGACCCGCTTCTGGACCTCGTTTTCCGCCACCCCGGCGGCCTTTTCCAGCCAGAAGACGATCTTGGCGATGGCCGGGCCATAAAGGCCGTTGATCGAGGCGACCTGCTCGACGATCTTGCCGTCCTTCTTGATCAGCCGCGAGTTCAGCCCGTAGGAGACCGGCGTCGGATCGTCCTTTTTCGCCATCCCGGCGTAGAATGTCTCGGCCTCGGCCTGGGTCACACCCTCGTAGAAGTTGACGGCCGAGCTCTTGACCAAGTCCTTAGTCGAATCCTGGGACACCTTCTTGGCGTCCACGGACGGATCGAACAGGATCGGCTTCAGAAAGGCCAGCAGGCCGTCGACCGTCTGGCCCTCGGCCAGCGGGAACTTCACGCCCTCTGAGCCCTTGACCAGCGCGGCGAAGTAGTCGGCCGTGAAGCCCGGCTCGAATTTGTCGGAGGAGTAGTCGTGGTGGATGCCGTTGGCGTACCAGACGCGCTTGACGTAGATCATGAAGGTCTGCCATTGCGGGTCGTTCCGGTCCCCTTTGTAGCCTTCCACGATGGCGTCCAGGGTCTTGCGGATGACCAGGTTGTGCTTGTAGTTCTGGGCGAAGGTGATGTCCCGCCCGCAGAGCGTCGCCTGGCTTAAATAATAAACGAGCTCCTTCTGGAGCGGCGTCAGGGTTTCGAAGTCCTTGACCTGGTAGCGCAGGATCTTGACGTCGGCGAACTGGTCGACCTGCCACTGGAAAGCCTCGGCTTGGGCCTTCGGCTCGGGTTGGGGTGCGGTCTTCTTACAGGCGGTGACCAGGACGGAGAGGCCGACGATCACGCCCAGGATGACGAATCGCTTCATGGGAGGACTCCTTTCGCGCGGATGGCACCGTTGGGCGCTCTGGCACCCAGCGGTGTCGGGGACCGATTGTATCACCGGCAAAAACGGAAAAGCAATTTCAGTCGCGGGCAAATTCGCCCGTCGGGAAACCCCAGTCCGGCCCGAAGAAGCCGGCCAGCCGGAGCCCGCCGTCCCCGGGCTTGGCCGCACCCGCATCAAAGACGACAAGGTCCGGCAGGGCGTAACCGGCCAGGAGATAGGGCCGGGCATTCGTCAGGCGCATGCCCCGGATCCCGGTTCCGGCCACGACGCCGACGCAGGCCGTGTCGCTTCCGGGCCGGGGCCGCAGGAAGAGGGCCGCCAGGCCGCGGCCGTCGAATCGGTTCGGCCCGGCCTGGATGAAGCCCCGTCCGACCTGGACGGGCGAGTCGCCGAGCAAAGCCTTCCAGGCGCCGTTGGTCGCGGCGTTGCCGTAAAGGATCACGTTGCGGTCGGGCTCCAGGCCGGGATCGAAGTCCCGGTCCGGCCGCAGCTCGACCGAGCCGTTGCCCTGGTACTGGAAAAGCTCCGCGTCGAAGCGGGCCTTGGCGTACGCCCAATCGTTCTCTTCGGCGCCGCCCTGGGTCCCATAGACGAACAGCATCCGGTTGCGGAAGGCGTCCTTGAACGGCCCGTTGCGGCGCGGTCCCTTGAGCGAAGGCGAGGGGCGGCCCCCGGCTTGCCATGTCCCCGCCGTCCGGTAAAGCCACAGCGTGCCGTCGAGCGGCGCCGCCTGAAGCGTTTGACCGTCGATCTCGACGGCGATGTTCCCGGGCTCGGCCATCATGGAGACGTCCAAGGCCAGGCGGGCGACGTTATCGGTCGTCCCGGAAAAGCGGCGGGCGCCGGGATCGACCCGCAGCCGGACGGTGCTGGCCGCCAGCGGCACGGTCTGGGCCTCGATCCGGGCCCAATGCCGGGAGGCCGAGACGCCCGGGTTGGGTGTCGTGAACTCGACGTCGCGCACCGTTCCCGGAAACGGCCGGGCATGACGGGCGAAGAAGTCGAACAAGGGCGCCCAATCGACGCAGTCCGTGCCCGGCTCATCCGATTTGTCCCACCAGTGCGAGGCGCCCTTCTCCTCCCAGTAGACGAAATCCTTATGGAATCCGGCTAGGGTCTGGGCCATCTGGCGGGCCTGGTCCACGGGCACGCTGTCATCCTTGTCGCCGTGCAGGATGTAAACGCCCAGATCGACGAAATTCCGGACCAGGGCCAGGGTATCGCCCTGCAAAAGAGGCCGGGAGGCGAGCTTTTCGGCCGGCGTGCGGCCTTCGTCCTTTTGCCGCGAAGAGTACGTCTTGAAGCTGATCCATCCGGCCGAGGGGCCGACGGCCGCAAAGCGATCCGGGAAGAGCGCCCCCAGGATCCAGGCTCCGTGGCCGCCCATGGAGTGCCCCGTCAGATACACCCGGGACGGATCGACGGGATAGCGCGAGGTGAAATCGGCCATCGCCTCGAGCGTGTCCATCCGGCCCCAGTCCTCCCAGTCGAAGCCGTAGGGCCGGCGGTTCGTGGCCGCGACGATATGCGCCCACGTCTTGGGCTCGTAGGCTCCGACCTGGTTGGTCGCCTCGACCGAGGCCCCGTGGACGGAAAGGACGAGCCCCGGCTTGAATCCGGCTTCCGTGCTTCGGGCCGGATTGACGGCATAGTATTGGACGCTGCCGTCGATAGCGCTCAGATACGTCCGCTTATGATTTTGCCCCGGCGTCTTGCCGACGAGCGGAAAGGACAGGGAAGGCGCGGCCGGGGACGGCCCGCCGTTGAGGACCAGGGTGACGGTCGACGTCCCGGAAGAGACGGGGCCCTTCCCTTTCATCCGAAAGGGGACTTTGCGGACGCGGTAGGGTTGAAGGTCGCCGATCGCGGTGGTGACCGGCTCCAGGCCGGGGCCGGAGGCGGTCAGGGTCAAACCGCGGCGCGTTTCGCCCGAGGCGTTCATGACCACGACCGCGCCCCAGGCATCGACGGGCTCGCCGGCCAGGACGTCCGGGAGCGTCATATCCCGCTCGTTGAAGAGAAGCGGCGCCGGCGCCTCCGAGAGGACCGCCTTGAACCGGCCCCGCTGACAGCGGAAGAGAAGATGGTTGTCCCCTTTCCGGAGCCGGACCGGGACCTGCCCATAGTCGAAGCGCGGCTCCCAGGCTTCGTAGGTTTCCTTGACGGCGTACTTGGCGCCCATGCGGGGCTCACCGTTGACGAAGACATAGGAGTCGCCCAGCCCGTTGAGGATCGCGGTCCGGGTTTGCCCGCTCGCCACGCGGGCATAGACATAAGCCTCGCCGAGCTCGCCGAACCATCCGTTTTCGTCGGCCCGCAGGGCTTCCCAAGAAGCGGATGCGGAAGCCGAAAAAGCGATCTTGTCCCCTGCCCTGGGCGCCTTCCAGACTCCCGTCGCCAGCGCCGCCTCGACCGGATCCAGCGCCCAAACCGAACGTTGAAGGCCGCGCGGCAGGCGTAGGACCAGGGCCTCCCGGATGACCGAATCCTCCGCCGCGGCCGGCAAAGCCGCGGCCAGGCCCGCGATCAGGACCAGCTTAGCAATCCGTCGCATGGCAAAATCTCCTTCCCGAACGGACGGCCGTTTGGAGCCGGTTAAGGTCGGATTTTAATGCCGCCGCGGCGGCTTGGCAACCCGCGTGGTTTGACCGGGCCCCGGCGTCTGGGTTAGGCTAGGCGGGCTTCCATGAACGCTCCCAACACCCTGACCGTCTTCCGCATCCTGCTCGTACCCGTGCTCATGGTTTTTCTCCTGACCGATTTCCGGGGTCACGAGCTGGCCGCCCTGGGCATCTTCCTCCTGGCCATGCTGACCGACGCGGTGGACGGCGTCCTGGCCCGTTTGACCGGCACCGTGACCGAGCTGGGCAAGCTTCTCGATCCCATCGCCGACAAGCTCCTGTTGACCGCGGCCTTCGTCTGCCTGGTCGAAGCGGGATCGGTTCCGGCCTGGATGGCCGTGGTCATCATCGGCCGGGAGCTGGCGGTGACTGGCTTCCGGGCCATCGCCGCATCCAAGGGAGTCGTCATCGCCGCGAACTGGCCGGGCAAAATGAAAGTCTGGTTCGAGAGCGCGGCCATCGTCCTTCTCTTGATCGAGCCGAAGCGTTTGGGAAGCTTCGCCCAAGCACCCCGCATCATCCTCTGGCTGGCCATGACGGTCGCGGTCCTGTCGGCCGTCGAGGTCTTCATCAAGTACGGCTCTCGTCTCATCCGTCCCGAATCCGGCCGGGCCTGACCGGCCCGATAACGGTCAGAGGACGGCGGCGGCCCTCGCCAAGGATTCCCCGTCCTCGACGTTGGCCAGGACGAAGGGATGCGGCCAGCCGCGGCCGATCCGCTTCATCAGCCCGGACAGCACCTTCCCCGTTCCGACTTCGACGAAGACTTCGATTCCCTCATCCCGCAGAGTCTCCATGGCCTTGTTCCAAAGGACCGGGCGGCTGACCTGGCGTTTCAAGCCTTCGCGGGCCTCGGCCGCCGTGGTGATCCGGCGGGCCTCGACGTTGTTGATGATGGGAAAGCGCGGATCGGCGAACGCGGCCGCGTCCAGGTCCATGGCCAGGCGGTCCTCGGCCGGTTTCATCAGCGGCGAATGAAAGGCGGCGCTGACCGGCAGCATCACCGACTTGAGCGGTTTGGCCAGTCGGAGGGCTTCCTCGACGGCGGCTTTATCGCCCGAGATAACGATCTGGTCGGGGCTGTTCCAATTGGCGATCTGGACGACGCCGCCGGAGACTTGAGCCAGGGCCTTGGCCAGTTCCTCATAGGGCAGGCCCAGCACGGCGGCCATGGCGCCGGTCCCGACCGGGACGGCTTCCTGCATGTAACGGCCGCGCTTGTGGACGAGAGAGACGGCGGCCTCGAAGCCCAAGGCTCCGGCCGCGACCAGGGCCGAGTATTCGCCCAAGCTGTGGCCGGCCGCGACCGCGGGCTCGCGGTCAAGCAGGCGGTAAGCCATGGTGCTGACGACAAGCAGCGCCGGCTGGGTGTTTTGAGTCAGGCGGAGCTCCTCCTCCGGGCCTTCGAAGCACAAGCGCGACAGCGGGTAGCCGAGGACGTCATCCGCGGCTTGGAAGAGGCGCTTGGCCTCCTCGGAGGAGTCGTAGAGGCTTTTCCCCATGCCGACGGCCTGGGATCCCTGCCCCGGAAA
>JAQULS010000203.1 GCA_028749235.1 Acidobacteriota bacterium
GCCCGCGGCGAGCGGAGCCATTTCTTCGAGGCTGGATTCGACCGCCTGGTCGCCGAAGACGGCGGCCGACACGTTTTCGGCCTCGTCCCGACCGGCGGCCGCCCCTGGATCGAGATCGACACTCCGGAGGACTACGAACATGCGCGACGAGACATTGCCCCGCTCCTCCACGACTGAGTTCGACTACGGCCGGGCCGTGGCCAAGGAGGAGAGCCGCTGGACGCTCAAGGCCCTCCGAATCAACCGCTATCTGAACCGGCCCCTGGCCTCCCTCCTTGTCCGGACTCTCTATCGGACCTCGATAACGCCCAACCAGGTCACGATCACCGGTTTCGTCGTCGGCGCGGCCGGGGCGGGCTTTTTCCTGGTCGGGACGCGCGGAGCGATCGCCGTGGGCGGCGCCCTGGCCCAGCTCTCCTCGATCATCGATTGCGCCGACGGCATGCTGGCCCGGGCCCGGGGCCAGGAGAGCGAGTTCGGCGCGGGTCTCGACCTCATCCTCGACCGGATCGGGGAATTTTTCCTCCTGTCGGCCGCGACGGCCGGGCTGTACATGCGCTCCGGCCGCGTTCTCTGGCTGGGACTGGGGCTTCTGGCGATCGCGATCTATTTTCTGGAGCTGTCTTTGTTCTACCTGATCAAATCCGTTCGCCGCGATCTCCGGCGCGCCGACGCGGCGGAAAACCGGGCCTGGCTGATGGCCCTGATTGCCGTTTTCGGCATCGCCGGCCGGGTCGATCTCGGCATCTACGTCCTGCTCGGCGCTTCGACCGCCATCGTCATCTTCCACCTGGCGGAATACCTGATCAACGGTACGAGCCAGCGGGCCTAGCCCTCCGCTCCGCGGCTGGCCTCGGGACGTCTTCTCCGCTACAATGCCCATGGCCGGATTCCGGCGAGCGGAATACCGGAAGGAGCTGAATATGAGGCCTATTCGCGGCGCCCTGCGGATTTCGGCGGCGGCGCTTCTCCTCATCGGTGTGCTGGGTACTATGGCGGCTTGCGACGCGCGCTCCAGCCTGGCCCGCACGAGGTCCAAGGCGGTGGCCAAGGGTTTGACCCGGGCCGTCTATTTGAAAGGCTTGCAGCCCGAGCCCCTTCGCTTGGAAGACCGGATGGCCTTCTACAAGGTCCCCGGCGTCAGCCTGGCCGCGTTCGATCAGGGCCGGCTGGAGTGGACCCGGGCTTACGGTCGCCGCGATCTCCGGGTCGAAGCCCCCCTGACCATCGAGACGATGTTTCAGGCCGGCGGGCTCACTCCGCTGGTGACGTCCGTCCTGGCCCTGCGGCTGGCGGGGGAGGGGCTTATCGGCCTGGACGAAGACGTCCGGCCGCGGCTCCGTTCGTGGAAATTTCCGGACGAGTTTGAGCCCGGTCCCGGCGGCGTCACCTTGCGGTCCCTGCTTTCCCAATCGGCGGGCCTGTCCGATCAGGTCCTGGCCGGATACGGCCCGGACGAGCCGCGGCCGAGCCTTGTTCAAGTCTTGGCGGGCGTCAAGCCGGCCAAAAACGGGCCGCTCTGGGTGCCGCCGCGGCGGAGCGCCCGGCTCGAGGCCTGGCCTTCGGAAGCGGGCTATGTCGTCGTCCAGGTCCTCCTGGAAGACCTGACCGGACGGGCCTTCGCGGCCTTGGCGGACGAGAAGATCTTCCGGCCGCTCGGTCTCACCCGGACGGGCTTCGATTCGGATTTGGCCGACGATATCCGGCCGACGGCGGCCGTCGGCTTCCTGCGCGACGGCAAGGCGGTGCCGGGCGGCTCGGCCCGGATTCCGGAAGATGCGGCCAAGGGGCTCTGGACGACTCCTTCGGCATACGCCGTCCTCATCCTCGACCTGCTGGCGGCGGCCGAAGGACGTCCGGCCAAGCTCCTGGCACCGGACGCTGCCCGCCTGCTTCTCCGGGCTCAAGTGGGAAACTTCGGCTTCGGCTTCTTCGTGGCAGGCCGAGGCGGGTCCCTTCATTTTCGGTCCGCGGGGACGACCCGGGGCTTCGCCTGCGCCATGGTCGTGTACCCGGCCGCCGGACAGGGGGCCGTGATCATGACCAACAGCGACAACGGGGACGTGCTGATCGAGGAGATCCTGGCCGGATTCTCGGGCGCTTACGGCTGGCCGGACTTCAAGCCGGTCGAGAAGCCCGTCCTGCGCCTCGCTCCCGAAACCTACGCCGAGTTTTCGGGCCGCTTCGAGGTCGATGCTGGGTACGCGCTGGACGTCCGGGCCGAGGACTACTTCCTGGTCATCACCCCGACCGGCCAGGCTGCGACGCGATTCTACGCCGAAGGCCAGACCCTGTTCTATTCGACCGATCCATACATCCGGATCCAGTTCTTCCGCGACCCGCGCGGAAAGGTCGACGGGCTGGTCCTGTGGCAGAAGGACTTTCGGCTGGAAGCGCGCAAGGTCTCCTGACCGGAATCAGCGGCCGGCCTTTTTGAGGATCTGGGGGATGCCGTCCGCCTTCTTGGCCGCTTCGATCTCCTTGGCCGTGCGGGGAATGCCGGCGGTCAGGTTCTCGCAGCCGGTTTCCGTGATCAGGACGGTATCCTCGACCCGGACGCCGATTTCTTCCGCCGCCAGGATGGTCATCGGTTCGTTGGCAAAGACCATGCCGGGCTTGAGCGTCATCGGGGCGCCCCCCACGTCGTGGGTGGCCAGGCCGACGAAGTGGCCGAATTCGCCCCGCATCCGACGGAAATAGTCCTTGTTCAAGTCGAAGCCCTTCTTCTTGAGGATCTCATCAACCTCCTGCCGGCATTGGGCCATGGTCAAGCCGGGCCGGTAGACCGCGAGGCTGGCCTCATGAACGGCCAGGCAGGCTTCGTAGATTTCCTTCTGGCGGGGCGTGAAAGCCGCGCCGGCCGGGAAGGACGTGGTGATGTCGATATCGTAGCCGTCCAGGTCGGGCCCGGCGTCGACGACCAGGAAGTCGCCATCCTTCAGGACCCTGTCGTGCTTGGCGTAGTGGACGAAGGGGTGGTTTTCGCCCGAGCAGATGATGACGCCGTAAGCGCTTTCCTGCGCACCCTCCCGCTCGCAGACGTAGTTGAACACGGCCGAGAGCTCGTTCTCTCGCATTCCGGGCCGGCAGGCTTTCAGGATTTCGGTGTGGGCCTTGACTCCGATCGCCGCCGCCCGCCGCAGGACGGCGATCTCGGCCGGCGTCTTGATCGTCCGCAGCTCCCAGATGAGAGGCGAGAGATTGCGGACCTCGACCTGGGGAAAGCGCTCCTTGAGCACGCGGACGAACTGCAGCTCCCGGCTCAATCGGCCGTCCCAGGGATTAAGGGTCGTGGCGCGCAGGAAAGCGAACTGCTTCTCCGTGCTCGCCTCGCGGTAGAGCTCCTCGGGCGAGAAGGGGGCGTAGACCGGGCCGCGGGAGGCGGCCATCGCAATCATCGACGTCAGGCTTTCGGCCGGCATGACGCGTTCGATGCCGGTAAAGGCCTTGGGATCGCGGGCCAGGGCCGGATCGAGGCCCTCGGCGCGGGCCGCCGTCTCGGTAGCGGTCAGGAGGAGCGTGCTTGTCTTCGACCTTCCGTCCAGGATCAGGACGGCGTTGGGCAGCTCCACGCCCGTAAGGTAGACGAAATCGTTGGCCTGGGAGTAGGGATAGTAGCTGGAGATGGCCTGGGCGCCGAAGAGGATGGCCGTTCCGTCAGGGATCTTCTCCAGGAGCGCGGTCCGGCGGGCCGCGTACTCCGATTTGTCGAACTTCAGCCCGGTCGCGGCGAAGGCGGACATGGTCAGGGCCGCGGCCAGGGCGAGGGCGGGAATGAGCCGGCGCAAGTTCATGGGGTTCCTCCCTATCGATTGCGGTCGCAGCGATGATACCAGAACGGGCCCGCGGTTGACATCCCGGCCGGCGATCCCTATAGTCGGTTCATGCCTCATCATCCCAAAACGATCGGCATCCTGTCCGGCGGCGGCGACTGCCCCGGCATCAACGCCGTCATCCGGGCTGTGGCCAAAGCCGCCCTCCTCGAACACGGCTGGAACGTCATCGGCATCAAGGACGGGTACGAAGGCCTGATCAAAGGCCGCTGGAGCCGGCTGCACCCCGCGGACGTCTCCGGCATCCTGACGCTGGGCGGAACCATCCTGGGGACGTCCAACACCTCCGATCCCTATGCCTACGCAACCGTCCGGAACGGAAAAGTGACTTTACGGAATATCTCGCGGCGCGTGATAAGCAACGCCCGCAAGGCCGGACTGGACGCGCTGATCCTGATCGGCGGCGACGGCACCCTGGCCTCGGCGGCCCGGCTGCATCACGACGGCCTGCCCGTCATCGGCGTCCCCAAGACCATCGACAACGACCTGTGCGGAACCGACGTCACCTTCGGGTTCGATACCGCCGTGGCCATCGCCACCGAAGCCGTCGACCGCCTGCATACGACCGCCCAGTCGCACCATCGGGTCATGATCGTCGAGGTCATGGGCCGGCGGGCCGGCTGGATCGCCCTCCATACCGGAGTGGCCGGGGGAGGTGACGTCATCCTCATCCCGGAGATTCCCTACCGGCTCGAGGCCGTGGCGGCCAAGGTGAAGGAGCGGCGCCGCCGGGGCAAGGCCTTCAGCCTGGTCGTGGTGGCCGAAGGGGCTTGTCCGGTCGGCCGCCGGGCCGTCGTCCGCAAGATCGTCGCCCGCAGCGCCGATCCCATCCGCTTGGGCGGGATCGCCTTCG
>JAQULS010000204.1 GCA_028749235.1 Acidobacteriota bacterium
GACAAAAGGAAAATAAGGCGATTTTTACCCCGGAGAGACCCCTGAAGAAGACAACGCGCATCGCTCCCCGATCCCGCATCCTTCTTCCCTTTCTGGCGGCCGCCGTCCTCTTGTCTTCCCCTCTTTCCGCCGCCGCTTCAGGCAAGATCTGGGGCCGCGTCCTGGACCGGCAAGGCCGTCCCGTCGCCGGAGCCGCGCTGAGTCTTCTTCCCGGAACGGGCGGCGCCTCGGTCGAAACGACGACCGACCGGAGCGGCCGCTTCGGCTTCATGTCCGTCGCTCCCGGACTCTATAATCTCCGGGCTTGGAAAGAAGGCGAGGGAGCAGCCGAGAAGCGCGGCCTGGCCGTCGCCGGGACATCGGATATCGACGTCGAATTCACCCTGGCCCCCGACGCCCGCGGCGCCATGGACGACGCGGCCGCCCGGGTCATCGATTTCGCCGCCGGCGCGGCCCAGACCACTCTCACCGCCGACCAGATCGACCTTCTTCCCTCCGGCAATTCCCTCGGTTCGCTGATTGAGAATCAGGACCTTTCGGCCACCGCGAACCGGATCGACGTGGGCGGCCTGTGGGCCACCCGTCCGACCCTGTACAGCGCCCGAGGCGGCGTTTCCTGGACCCAGAATGTCTTCCTGCTCAACGGGATGGACGTCAGCGATCCGTATGACGGCGGCCAAGGTCTGTGGCTGCCCGACGTCTTCAGCCTGGCCTCGATCGATCACGCCAACGCCATCCTCTCCATCCAGTCCTTTTCACCCGGCGGCCAGCTTTCGCTGACGCCCCGGTCCGGCACCAGCGGATTCCACGCCGGGCTCCGGACGTTCTACACCGACGCCTCCTTGAGCTCCGACAACATCACTCCCGCGCTGGAGGGCGAGAACCTCTACGAATCCGACTCCTTCGGCCGGGCCAGCGAGTACGATTTCTATCTCTCCGGACCGCTTTCCCGCGGCGGGGCGACCTTCTTCACCGCCTGGTCGGAACGTTCGATCGGGCGAGACGCCGCCCGCTTCGACGCCGAGGACAAGTCCTCCCTTCTGTCGGGGCTTTTCTCGGCCGAGATCCCCGCCGCGGGCAACCTCATCAAGCTCGTCTGGGTCGGCCAATCGGCCGGCTACAATTCCTACGGTTCGGATCGGGACGTGGCTTGGGAAGCCACCACCCGGCGCAAGGTCCTGGCCGGCACCCTGCAGGCGATCTATGAGACGCGGCTGGAGAACCTCCGCCACAGCCGCCTCGGCTTGAGCTGGTCGGCCGCCCAGACCAAGGACGACCTCCAGACCGGCGCCTCCGGCCAGCCCTGGGCCGATATCTTCACCTCGGCGGCGGGGACTTCTCCGGCCTCCCTGGAAGACAGCTTCCGCCAGAAGATGGTCTTCTCTTATGAAGCCGAACGGCTTTTCCCCGAAGCGGCCGGCATGGACCACCTCGTCGAGTATGGAGCCCAGGCCCGCTGGTCGTCGATTTCCCTGACCACCACCGTCCCCCAGGATACCGTCCTCCGGTACTACGGCACGGCCGCTTCCGAAGTCGCCCTCTCGTCCGGCCCCTTCCATTCGAGCTTGTCCTCGTTCGAGGCCAACGCTTTTCTGCAGGACACCGTCACCATCGCCGGGCTGGCCACCATCCGCGCCGGCCTCAACGCGTCCTGGCTATCGGCCGGCAACGGGACTTCATCCATCCGCTGGCTGTCCCTTTCGCCCCGGGCCGAACTAACCATCCCGCTATCCCGCCGCAAGACGTCGGTCTTCAAAATTTCGCTGGCCCGTTACGACCTCCAGCTTCCCTTGCGCACCCTTCTGTGGGGCGATGCGGGAGCCCCGGGCGCCTTGATCTACGCCTGGGCCGATCCGAACGGCGACGGCGTTTACGAGGAAGGAGAGCGCGGAACGCTTCTGCGGCGAGAGGGGCCGGCTTACTCGGCCGTCGACGCCGACCTGAAACGGCCGCGGCTGGACGAGTTCGCCCTGATTTTCGTCCGGGATTTCGGCTCGGGGTGGCGGTTCACCCTGGGCGGCTTTCTGCGCCGGACGAACCGCCTGCTGGAGACCATCAACATCGGCGTGACCGACAAGGATTACAGCCCGTACATCCTGCAGGACTCCGGCGACGACCGCATTCCCGGCAACGCCGATGACCTGACCTTCAGCCTGTATAACCGCAACGCCTCGGCCCTCGGCCAGGACTATTATCTCTTGACCAATCCCGACGCCTCGACCCGCTTGACGACCTACCGCGGGCTGGACTTGACCCTGCTCAAGGCCTGGGACGGCCGCTTCCTTTTCTACCTGTCGATGACGGCCATGGAGATTCTCGGCACGACCAGTCCCGGCAATACCGAGCTTGAAAACGACGACGGCGTCATCGGCGCTCTCTACGACGATCCCAACGCCGCCATCAACGCCCGCGGCCGCCTGCGGTTCGATCGGGCCTACACCATCCGGCTGGGCGGCAGCGTGCCGCTCCCCTTCGGCACCCGCTTCGGCCTGGTGGCCAAATATTACGACGGCCAGCCGTTCGCCCGGATGATCGTGGTGGAGGACCTGAACCAGGGGCTCCTGGCCGTCCAGGCCCATGCCCGCGGCGTCGCCCGCTATGAGTTCAACATGACCGTCGACGCGCGTCTGGAGAAGTCCTTCGCCCTGGGGCGGGGAGGAAGCGTCCGTCTTCTCGTCGACGTCTTCAACCTCTTCAACCAGAGTCAGGCCACCGAGGAAAGCGAATGGACCAGCCCGACGTTTCCGCTTCGCTACGCCACGGAGATTCAGTCGCCCCGCGTCATCCGGGCCGGCGCTCAGATCTCCTTCTAAGGAGGGCCGATGCTCTCAACGCCGGAAAAAATCCTTTTCCTCCTGGCCATCGCGGCCACGGCCGCGGCTTTCCTGGCGCCGTTGCTCCACCGCTATCGGCTGGTCCGGGCCGGCCGGCCCGAGAACCGCTTCGACCGCCTGGCGGGCCGGATCGGGCGGGCCCTGGCGAGAATCCTCTTCCAGCGCTGCACCCTCAAGCCGGAGCGGCCCTTCACCGGCCTAATGCACGTCTTTATTTTCTACGGCGCCCTGATCTTCGACACGATGACCGTTAACCACACCCTGGAGGGATTCTTCGACGGCTTCTTCCTGTTCGGGGCCTCGGGCCTGGGCCGGCTTTTCTCCTTCGCCGTAGACCTGTTCGGGATCCTGGTCCTGGTCGGCGTCGTCTATTTTTTCATCCGCCGGTTCATCGTCCGCCCGGCCGCCTACGCCACGACCAAGGGCGATTCGGCCGTCATCTACGCCGCTCTCATCCTGGTCACGCTGACCTATTTTTATTTCGAGACCTTCGCCCTGGCCGCCCATCCCGAGACACAGCGTTGGTCCTTCCTGGGCGCCCGGCTGGCCCGCGGCGTCCTGGCCTCGGGCCTGACCGCCGGGACGATCGCGAGCTGCCTCAAGATCGGCTGGTGGGCGCATATATTGACCGTTTTCGGCTTCATCGCTTACGTTCCCCATTCCAAGTACCTGCACATGTTCGCCGGCTCGATCAACCTGGTCTTCGTCAAGCCCGGCGCCGGTCGCGCGCTCGAGCCGCTGGATTTGGAAGGCTCCGAAGTCTACGGCCTGGAAAAGGCCGCCGATTGGACCTGGAAGGACAACCTGGACGCCTTGGCCTGCATGGAATGCGGCCGCTGCCAGGACGCCTGCCCGGCTTTCGCCAGCGGCAAGCCGCTCTCGCCCAAGATGATCGTCCTCAACCAGGAAAAGCACCTGCTGGCCCAGGCCGCCGCGCTGAAGGCGGGCGACCGGGCGGCCCTGCCGCCTCTCGTCCCCGGCGTATATGCCGAAGGCGAGATCTGGGCCTGCACGACCTGCGGCGCCTGCATGCATGTCTGTCCGGTCACCATCGAACACATCCCCAAGATCGTCGGCGCCCGGAGAAGCCGCGTGCTCATGGAGAGCGCTTTCCCAGAGGAACTCAACGGCTTCTTCCGCGGGCTCGAGTCCAACGCCAATCCTTGGGGGATAGGCTTCGCCAAGCGCGGTGACTGGGCCGCGGAAATGGGCGTCCCCACGCTGGCCGAACACCCCGATGCGGCTTATCTCTATTGGGTCGGATGCGCCGGGTCATTCGACGAAAAAGGCCGGAAAATCTCCGCCGCCCTGGTCCGCCTTCTACGCCGGGCCGGCCTCGACTTCGCGATCCTGGGCGCGGAAGAGAAATGCTGCGGCGACTCGGCCCGCCGCCTGGGACAGGAATACCTCTTCCAGACCCTGGCCTTGGACAACCTGTCCGTCTTGGCGGCCCGCGGCGTCCGCCGGATCGTCACGGCCTGCCCGCACGGCTACAACACCCTCAAGAATGAATACCCCCGGCTCATCGATCAAGTGCCCGGGCTGACGGATGCGCAGCGCGCCGGACTGTGGGCGATCTCCGTCGTCCACCATACCGAGCTCCTGGCCGGCCTGGTCAGGGACGGCCGGCTCAAGATCGAAAAAACGAGGCCCGTGGGCGGCTGGGTCTTCCACGATCCCTGCTACTTGGGCCGTCACAACGGGGTCTTTGACGAGCCGCGCGCGCTTCTCGGCCGCCTGGCCGGAGACGGATGCCGGGAGCTCCCCCGGCACGGCGCGCACAGCTTCTGCTGCGGCGCCGGCGGCGGGCTGATGTGGACGG
>JAQULS010000205.1 GCA_028749235.1 Acidobacteriota bacterium
TCTTCGCCCGCCTTGCCCTTGACCTCCCGGCTGAAAAAGACCTTGAGCCCGGCGTCGAGGGAATTGATCTGGAGGGCGTATTCGGGGCCGAGGAGTTCCAGGCTCAAACGCAGTCCGGCGCCGACGTAGCACCACGAGGTGGTGGTTTCGACGACCAGGGTCTTGCCCTGGGCGTTCTTGTATTCGATCAGGGAGCGGGCGAAATCCTCGGACGGCCGCTTGAGGTAGTCGGTCTTGCCGCCGCTCTGCTTGGACAGGATGGCGGCGTACTTGGGATCCTGCCACTTGAGGCAGTTGGCGTAGGCGGTGATGCTGACCGGAGTCAGGACATCGCGGGCCGCGCCGGGCGGGGTCAGCATGAAGCGGGCCTCCTCGACGGAATGGCACATCATGTCGTTGAGGACGCCGCCGCCCTGCAGGGTGCCTTCCCAGAACCAGGGCATGTGGGGGCCGCTGTGCTCTTCGGAGGCCCGGGCCAGGTAGGGCGGGCCGGAGATGGCCGCGCCGCGGGACCAGATGATGTCCTTGCCCCGGGTGACGGGGGGGGAGAAGACCTGGTTCTCGAGGTAGCCGTCGAGCAGGCCGGCTTTCTTCGCCAGGGACAGCATGGCCTTGGCTTCCTTGACGTTGCGGCCGAGCGGCTTTTCGCAGGTCACGCCGCGAAGCTCCGCCTTGCCGCTGATGACGGCTTGGGCGATCTCCTCCATGACCTCGCCCCGGGTGAAGTTGGGGGCGCAGATCCAGAGGGCGCCGATGCGGGGATCGGCGGCCATGGCCGTGATCGAGGCGTAGGGCTTGGCCTCGCCGACGCCGAGGGATTTGGCCAGGGCGCAGGCTTCCCCGGCCCGCTTCGGATTGGTGTCGAAGATGCCGAGAATGTCGGCGTCGCGGACGCCGACCCAGGCCTTGATGTGGAAGCGGGCGATGAAGCCGCCGCCGATGATGCCGACGCCGAGGGGTTTCGCGGTCGCTTTCATGTGCTTTCCTTTCGGGTCAATTCGCGGCCGGCTGGGCTTTCTTCTCGCGGAAGAAGGCCAGGAAGACGATCAGGCAGACGAGCGTCAGGGCGGTGGGCACCAGGAACGTGTTCCGCCAGCCGGTCCGCAGCACCTCGATCGAGGCCGCGGTCGTGTCCTTGAGGAAGAGGCCCTGGATCCAGCCGCAGAACAGGCTGCCGACGTAGTTGCCCAATCCCAGGATGACCACGGAGATGAGCGCCTGGGCCGAGGCCCGGATGTCCTTGGGCGCGATGTTGTCGACGTAGATGTAGGCCGCGGTGAAGAAGAAGACATAGCAGAAGCCGTGCAGGCCGAGCGAGGCGATGACCAGCCAGCTCGGTTTGCCGATGACGAAGATGATATAGCGGATGGGCCAGGCCAGGATGCCCAGGGTCATGGTCCGCCGCATGCCGAATTTCTTCAGGGCCCAGGACAGCATGAAGGCCATGACGAAGATCTCGGCGAACTGGGCGATGGTCATGACGGCGCCGATGGACTTTTGGCTGACGCCGATGACCGGCGAGGTCAGGAAGGGAGAGGTCAGGACGTAATAGAACTGGAGCTCGGTCGCGACCACGAAGGAGATGATGGCGAAGATGAGGAAGTTCTTGTCCTTGAACATCTTCAAGGCTTCCAGGAAGGCCCAGGGCTTGCTCCCGGATTTCTGGGGCGGGGTGTGGGGCAGGCCGAAGGACATCAGGCCCATGATCAGGGAAAAGACGCCCGCCACGATGAGGACGTCGCCCTTCATGGCGATGCCGTCCGGGGATTTGGCTATAAACCGCCAACCGGTCAGAACCAGGCCGGCCGCGATCCAGCCGATCGTCCCCCAGACCCGGATGGCGCCGAATTCCTTCTCCGAGCTTTTAAGGTGGGCGAAGGCGACGGAGTTGGTCAGGACCAGGGTCGGGGCGTAGAGCAGGGAGTAGGCGAGCAGCAGCCACATCATCGGCGCGTAGGCGGTGACGTTGGCGGCGAAGATGAGGAGCACGCCGCCCAGAAGTTGGAGTACGGCGATGACCTTCTGGGCCGGGAACCAGCGGTCGGCGAACTGGCCGCCGATGAAAGGCGAAACGATGGTGGCCAAGGGCAGCAGGCTGAAGATGAAGCCGAGCTGCCAGCCGCTGAAGTGGAGGTTGTTCTGGAGATAGGCCGAGAGGACGGGAGCCCAGGCTCCCCATATGGCGTACTGGAAAAACATCATGGCGCCGAGGCGGATCTTGACGGACATGCAGGCCTCCTTGGGGGGAGTGAGATCGAAACCCCAAAGTATTAAAATCCGGCGGAATTGTCAACGCGACGGAGGGTCGGCCCCGCGGCAACCGTTTCCCGCCCGCCGCCGTTCTTCATGAGGGATCCCGTCCGCGGCGCGTCCGGCGGGCGCGCCGCGCGGTCCGGTTCTGTGCTATATATAAATGACGCCCGCCGCATCCGAGGAGAACGATTCGTGCCCAAACCGTCAACATCGCCGGCCGCTTCGATCCTGGCCCTGCTCCTCGTCCTGGGGGCCGCCTCCGGCGGCCAGAAGGTCAAGCCCGAATCCCTGGCCCCGGCCTACCAGGAATGGCTCAAGCTCACGACCTACGTCATGACCGACAAGGAGAAGGCCGTTTTCCTGGAGCTGGCCAACGACCGCGAGCGGGATATCTTCATCGAGGCCTTTTGGAGGATTCGGGACCCGACCCCGGGCACCCCGGCCAACGAGTTCAAGGAGGAACATCTCAGGCGCGTCGCCGAGGCCAACCGAAGATACCGCGGCGGCTCGACCCGCGAGGGCTGGATGACCGACCGCGGCCGGATGCTCATCATCCTGGGCACGCCCGCCACCGTCGAGACGATCGGCGGCTCGGCCGAGCTGGTTCCGACCGAGCTGTGGTCCTACTACGGCGACCCGGCCAAGGGCCTGCCGAATCATTTCGTCCTGGTCTTCTACCAGCGCGGCGGCGCCGGCGAATACCGGCTCTATGATCCTTGGAACGACGGGCCGTCGCGCCTGCTGGTCCAGGCGGCCACGAAGTACGACGTCACCGACTACGAGGGGATGTACGAGCGGATCTACGAGCTGCAGCCCGATCTGGCCCTGGTCTCGCTGTCGCTCGTCCCCGGCCAGATCCCGTTCGGCTTCCAGCCGTCGATGGAGGCGCAGGCCCAGATGACCGCCATCCTCGAATCGCCCAAGCGGGCCATCAACGACGGCTACGCCACCCACTTCCTGAACTACAGGGGAGTGGTCAGCACCGAGTACCTGACCAATGTCCTCGAAGGCGCGTCCGAGGCCGTCGTCCTTTTCGATCCCCTGAGCGGTCTGCCGTACGCCCACTTCGCCATGGCTCCCCAGCGCCTGTCGCTCGACTACTACGAGCCCAAGAACGAGTACTACTGCGTCTTCCAGATGGACGTCAGCCTCCGGGCCGGAGGCAAGATCATTTATCAATACTCCAAGGACATCCCGATCAATGTGCCCGCCGATCGGCTACCGGACGCCGAGGACAAAGGCATTGTCCTCCAGGATACCTTCCCGGTCGTCGAGGGCTCTACCAAGCTGACCGTTCTCTTCCGCAATCCGGCCGGCAAGGAGTTCGCGGTCCTGGAAAAGGATCTCGAGGTTCCTTCCGGCATGGCCCGGCTGGCCGGGCCCGTCCTCGGCTACGGCGAGACGGCCGGCCGGAAGGACGCTTTCCTGCCCTTCCAGGCGGGGGAGACGAGGCTTCACGTCGATCCCAAGATGACCTTCGCCGCCTCGGACGAGATCCGGATCCTGGTCCAGGCGATCGGGATTTCCGAGGCGCTCTGGACGGCGGGATCGGTCCGGGCCGAGGTCCGGGGCCTGCGGCCCCAGAGCCCGGTCCGGAAGGAATGGACGCTCCTCCTCAAGGATCAGCCGCGGCGCGCCGTCCAGAACCTGGGGATCTCCTTCCCGGCCGCCGAACTTTCGCCGGACTACTATGACTTGACCGTGACCCTCCTCGACGGCGGCGGCGCGGCGAAGGACGTCCGAACCGGCCATTTCGTCGTCTCGCCCGAGAAGTCGATCAGCCATCCCATCGCCTATGCCAGGACCTTGCCCCGGACGGGCGAGTTCCTCCACTTTTACGACCTGGCCGGCCAGTACGCCCGGATCGGAGCCGCCGAGCGGGCCGAGGCGCTCTATGCCAAGGCCCGCAGCCTCAATCCCGGCTACACGGCCAAGATCCCGGAATACGCCGCCTTTCTCATCCAACGGGGTAAGCCCGAACAAGCCTTGACCCTGATCGAGGCCGCCAAGGACGATCCCAAGCTGCCATTCAGCTATTTCCACATCAAGGGCCGGGCCCTTCTCGCTCTCGGCCGGCTGGACGCGGCGGCGGCGGCCTTGGAATCGGCCAACCGCGTCTTCAACAGCGACACGGCGCTGCTCGGCGACCTGGGCCGGTGCTACGCCCGGATGGGCAGGACCCAGGAGGCGCTGACCGTCCTGCGGGCTTCGCTCAAGCTCAACCCGGACCAGCCCGAGATCAAGGATCTGGCGGACCGGCTCGCCAAGAAGTAGCGGGAGTCCTTTTTGAACACTCGCCGCCGGAATCTCGTATAATAAAAGGAAGAGCACACTTTGCGCCCGGAGCGCGCAGGAGGAAGAGCATGAGCGAAGAAAAGAAGGACCAAAAGACCCGGA
>JAQULS010000001.1 GCA_028749235.1 Acidobacteriota bacterium
TCTATCCGCACGGGGCGGTTGTAGCGCAAGCGGATGTTCTCGGCAGGGCAGCCCGAGGTTCCGGCCGCGATCATATAGGAGCTTTCGTAAATTCCTCGCTCGCTCTTCTCGTAGGCCACCGTCACTCCGTCCCAGACATCGGGATAAGCGACCCGCTCGAGCGCGGGGGTTTGCGCGTCTGAAGACGAACCCCCGACATTATTGGGTATGGCCTTATCCCTGAGATCCTTGGACTCGATGGCGCTGGATTCCGTCCCGGTTTTATCCGCGACGGGAGCCACCTTCCGGCCGCCCACGAGCTCAACGCGCAGCATATGATCGCCCGAAGCGATAAAGACCCGGCTCTCGCCGAATCCCAGGGCGTGCCCCCCCGAAGTAAAGGCGAGGATCGTGCCGCTCGTCCCGGCATCGGATCGATCAACGGCTTGAACCGCCGTTCCGGCCCGCGGCGACGGCAAACACAATATCCCCAAAATGACGGCAACCCCAATCTTCGGAATCAGACGACCAATACGGCGCTCGCGCTGGTAGATCATGTTGCCCCTCCCCAGATCAGTAGCTCGCCCGGCGTGCAATTCCGTCGGTCATTAGTACTCCAACTTGCAAACCATCGTCAAGCCGCGGGCCGAGGCTTACTTCATCTTAGCCAATGCGTCGCGGGCCGCTTCGCGGAAGCCTTCCGACAGGCTGGGATGGTGGTAGATCGAGAAGGCGAAGTCCTCGGCCGTAGCCCCCAGCCGCAGGGCCAGCGAAAGCTGATGGATGAGCTCGGCCGCCTCCGACCCGACCAGGTGGGCGCCCAGAAGCCGGTGCGAGCCCCGGTCGAAGATCATCTTGATCAGCCCGGGCATGAAGGAATAGGTGGCGCAGGCCTTGACCAATCCCGAGTAGGCGCAGGTCCCGACGATGACGGCGCGCCCGCCCGCTACGGCCGCTTCCTCGGTCATCCCGACGGAGCCGATTTCGGGCTGGGTGTAAATCCCGCTCGGAACGAATCGCTCGTCGAGGAGCCGGTCCCCGCCGAGCGCGTTTTCGGCCGCCACCGCCCCTTCCAGAATGCCGGTGGCGGAGAGCATCCAGCGGCCCAGGACGTCGCCGGCGGCGTAGACGCCGGGGAGGGACGTCCGCAGGCGGTCATCGGCCAAAACCTGACCCTTCGCCCCCAGCGCGATCCCAGCCGCCTCGAGCCCCAAGCCGGCCGTGGCCGGAGCGCGGCCGACGCAGACCAGGACCTTGTCCGAGGCTATGCGCTCGCCTTGACCGGTCGTAACGGCCGGCCGCCCGTCCGGCCCCGTCTCATAATTCCGGACCATGGTTCCCGGCAGGAACCGGATGCCGCGCCGCTTCATCTCCTTCTCGATGACCGCGACGATGTCCCCGTCCTGCCCGGGCAGGGCATGCTCGAGCTTCTCGATCAGCGTGATTTCGACGCCGAAGGTCCGGAAGATGAAGGCGTACTCACAGCCGATGACTCCCGCGCCGATGATGACCATGCGGGCCGGGAGCTCGGGCATGTCCACCAGTTCGTCGGTCGAAAGCAGGGCCCGGCCGTCCGTGGGCAGGCCGGGAACCGGGAAAGGCCGCGACCCCGTCGCCAGGACGAGACGCGGCGCCTCGACTTCGATCTCGGCGCCGGTGGGCGTCCGGACGAGAAGATGCCGCTCGTCGCGCAGGCTCGCCTCCCCGCGCACGATCCGGACGTTCGGCCCGCGCAAGTGGGCGCCGATGACGCCCTGGTCGCAGCGGGTGATGCGGGTCCGGCTGGCCAGGACTTCCTTGTAGTCGAGCGCGAATCCGCCCTCGGCCTTGATCCCGAAATTCGCGATCTTCCGCAAAAGCTCGTAGACGCCGGCCGAAATCGAAAAGACCTTGCTGGGCAAAGTCCCGGTGAAGACGCAGGCGCCGCCGAGCTGGGCCGCCCGCTCGACGACGACAACCCGGGCTCCCATTTCGGAGGCCCGCACGACGGCGGCGAGGCCCGCTTCGCCGCCCCCCAGGACGGCGATGTCGGCGGCGATTCGTTCCATTATTCCGTTCGGCCGTAGAGCGTCCGCAGGCGGATCTGAGCCGCGGCCAGCCGGCGCAGGAAGGCGACGGCTTCATCCGAGCGCCGGAACACGGGCATCCCGGCCGCCGCGAGTTTGGCCGCCATCGGGTCGTAGAGGGCGCCGGCGTCGATGCAGGCGACCACGGGCTTGGACGTGGCCCGGAACATCGCGATCATCCGGGAGGGCGTGCTCTCGGGAGCCTCGATCGATTCCGTATGTCCCTGGCCGGGAGCCAGCGTCTGCAGGGCCCGGGTCATGGGAACGGGAGAGATGACGGCGCAGTCGACGGCGGGATCGTCCAGGATGGCCCGGGCGCATTCGCCGAAGGCCGCGTCGTCGGCCGTCGGGGTGGTGTCCATCGGATTCTTGATGTCCTGCAGCTTGTCGATCCCGGCCGGGGCCAGGATCTCCGCCAGGCGCTTCTTGGTCGCCTCGGAGAAGGCGGCCAACTCCAGCCGCGCGCCGTTCTTCAGGCTGTCCGACATGATCACGCACTCGAACCCGGCGTTGCTGATCAGCCCGACCCGGTTGCCGGCGGCGAAGCGCCCGTGGAGCGAAGGCAGGGCGGCGACGAAGCCGTCGAACTCGGCCAGGCTGCCGGCCACGATCACGCCGGCGTCTTCCAGGACCGCCCGGCAGACGCCGTATTCGCCCGCCACGGAGGCGGTGTGGCCGGCCGAGGCCATGCGGCCCTCGGGCGTCCGCCCGCTCTTGTAGGCGATGACGTAGCGGCCCGGCATCTTGAGGATGTCGCGGGCCGCCTTGGCCGTCAGGTATCCGTCGCCGGGCTTGAAGCCTTCGACGTAAAGGGCCAAGACCCGGGCCGAAGGCTCGTCCTTGAGATAGTTCAGATAATCGGAGAACCGCAGATCGATCTGGTTCCCCAGCGAGACGGCGTAGAGCGGCTCGATGGCGTCCATCCGGCTGATGCGGCTGATCATGAAGGCGCCGCTTTGGCTGATGTGAACGAGCTCCGGCCGTTCGTTCCGGGGGAAGCGAAGCTTATGCTCGGGGATGAAGGTCGTGTCGTAAAGGCCGGGCCGCGAGTAGATGCCCAGGCAGTTGCCGCCGTTGACGACCGGGGTCGTCTTGCCCTCGCGTCGGCCTTCCGCCAGGATCGCCTGGATGCGGCCCTCGATCGACTGGGTGCCCTGCTTTTCGCCCATGCCGCCGGCGATGACGATGGCCGAGCGGGCCTTGCCGTGGGCCACGAGATCCCGCAGGACGCCCTCGCACTGTTCCGCGCCCAGGGTCAGGACGAAGAGATCGACCGTCTCGGGCAAGTCGGCCACGGTGGGGACGCAGCGGCAGCCGTCGATTTCGGACGGGCCCGGCTTGACGACGTAGACACGGCTCCGGTCGAAGCCCATCTTCAGGATGTTGCGCAGGATGACCCGGCCCAGGTTGACTTTCTCGGAGACGCCGATGACGGCGGCGGACGCGGGTTTGAGCAGGCTCCCGAGGCCCGCGACCGGACGGTCGTGGACGTCCACATGGGCGCGGCTGAACCGGCACAGCCCGTCCAGGGGGACGAGCGCGCCGCCGGTCATGACGAAAGGATTGACCTCGGCTTCCTCGATGACGAAGCCGTCGCCCTTGGCGAAGGGCGAGTAGTGCGCAGCCAGGGCGAGGAATTCGGCGAAAGTCCCGGCCAGCGCCTCGGCCGTCAGGGGCGCGGGACGGCCGCGGAAAGGCTTGACCAGCTTGTCGAAGACGGCCAGCGGAGCCAGGTGGGACGCAATCGCGTCCCGCGTCAACAGGTGGGCGGAAGCCATGGAAACGGCCTGCCCCTCCTTCAGCCTCTGGTTGAGATATTCGACCTCGATCCCGCCCGCGCCGAGGGAGACGACGGGGCCGAACTCCCGCGAATGGCGGACGCCGAGCAGGAGCTCGGTCCCGAAGCCGACTTTGTCGTAGGCGACCTTCTCGCAGATCAAAACGCCGCGCAGGTCGTTGGCCACGGCTTCCGGAGTCAGGCGTTTCGCTTCTTCCGGGCTTTTCTCCGCCAGCCAGGAGAGGAAGCGGCCCGGAACGTCCGCTTCCATGAGCCGGATCCCGGCTTTCACGGCGGCCGTCTCCGTCCGGACGAAGGCCACCCCGCCCACGTCGGTCTTATGCTGGATGAGGGGCGCTATGATCTTCAACACGACCTCGGACGAATGAAACTTCGCCAGGTCGGAAGCTTCGACCGTACCGCCCCGCGGCACGAAACAAAAGACCGGCGTCCGCACCCCGGCCGCGGCCAGCACACCGTAGAATTCGTGCTCGAAGAGCGAGGAGCGGCCGTCCTTTTCGGCGGCGGCGAAGATGGCGTCGATGGCCTTGAAGTCGGCGCCCATGCTATTCGGCCGCCCGCCGGCCCGACTCGAAGGCTTTCAGGTTGGCCTCCAGGATGGCTTCGCCCCGCTTGGCAAAGAGCACGCGGACGAATTCGAGCAGCGCTTCCCGGCCCGGCAGAAGATGCCGGGACGCGGCGCCGAGCATGACCGTGTTCTGGGCCCGAACGGAGCCGGCTTCCTTGGCCAGGGCCTCGCTGTCCACGATGACGCTCCCCGGCAGGGCCCTGAGGCGGCCCAGCAGGGCGGCTTTGTCGGGATAGTCGGGGATGTTGACGAAGGGGGTGCTGCTGGTCACGATCCGGCCGCCGGGTGCCAGGTAGTCGAGATAGCGCAGGGCTTCCAAGGGCTCGACGCTCAAGATCACATCGGCCCCGCCGCGCGGGATGAGATCGCTCCAGATCCGTTCGCTCGACAGCCGCAGGTGGGAGGTCACCGCGCCGCCCCGCTGGGCCATGCCGTGGACCTCGGCCTGCTTGACATGGTAGCCCTCCTTGAGGGCGGCGCTGTCGATGACGAAGGCGATCGACAGGATGCCCTGCCCGCCGACGCCGGCCAGGATGATGTCCTGCTTGCGCTTGTCGCTCATCGGGCGCCTCCGAGCTTGTTCTTTTTCTTGGCCTCTTCCAGGCATTCCCGGACCGCCACCACGACCGACAAGCCGCGGCGGGCGATCTCCTCGCGAAAGACTTTCACGTTATCCTCGTGGAACTTGGGCAGCGGGGTGATGATCCGGATGCGTTCGGCCGGGACGCCGACGCCCCGGATGATATCGAGCAGCCTGGCGCCGGTCGAGAAGGAGGGCTGGGTTCCGGTCATGGCCACGGTGCCGTTGTCCAGGACGACCAGGACCATGTCGGCATCGACGGCCGCGGCGCTCAAAAGGGCGGTGATGCCCGAGTGGCCGAAAGTCGAGTCCCCGATGACGCCGAGGGCGGGATGGAGGCCCGCTTCGGCCGCGCCGTGGGCCATGCCGATGCTGGCGCCCATGCAGACGCAGGAATCGATGGCGTTGTGGGGCGGGAAGTAGCCCAGGGTGTAACAGCCGATGTCCGAGAAGACGACGGCGCCGGGCTGATCTTCCAAGGCCTTCTTGAGGGCCTTGAACGTGTCGGCGTGGGGACAGCCGACGCAGAGCTGGGGCGGCCGATTGGCCAGCGGGACATCGCCCATCGACCGCCGCTCGAGCGGCGCCAGGCCCAAAGCGGCCCGGATGGACTCGGGCGAGAGCTCGCCCTGGGCCGGCAGATGGCCCGACAGCCGGCCGATCACGGTCTTGCCGGGGATTCCGAACAGGCCCCGGATCTGGCGCTCGATGAGGGGATAGCCCTCCTCGGCCACCAGGATCGTGTCGCAGTGATCGGCCAGGCGGCGCACCAGGTCCTCGGGAACCGGATAGACCGAAATCTTAAGGATCGACGGTTTAAGCCCCGAGCCTTCCAGGTTTTCCATGACGTAGTTATAGCCGATGCCGGAGGCGATGATGCCCAGCTTGCGGTCGCCGGGAGCGAGATCGAGCCGATTGAAGGGCGATGCGGAGGCATAGCGGGCCAGCTCGGGCTGAAGCTCGAGAACCCGTTTGAATCGGCGCCGGGCGTTGCCGGGAAGAAGCGTCCACGAGGACCGCTCCCCCTTCCGGACCTCGTTTTGGGGCCGCGCCGGACGCGTCTCGACCCCGGCCCGGCTGTGCGACAGCCGGGTGGTCATCCGGATCATGACCGGCAGGTCGAGCCTCTCCGAAAGGTCGAAGGCCTCCCGGACCATGTCGTAGGACTCCTGGTGGTCGGCCGGCTCGAAGCAGGGGATCATGGCGAACTGGGCGTAGAACCGGCTGTCTTGCTCGTTCTGGGAGCTGTGCATGCTGGGATCGTCGGCCGAGCAGACGACGAGCCCGCCGTTGGCCCCGGTCAGGGAGGCGCTCATGAACGGGTCGGCGGCCACGTTGAGCCCGACGTGCTTGAAGGAGACGAAAGCCCGCTTGCCGGCGTACGAGCAGCCCAAGGCCTCCTCGAAAGCGGTCTTCTCGTTGACCGACCAGGCCGCCCGGAAGGCGGCGCCGCGGCCGATCTTGATCAGATACTCCATGATCTCGGAGGCCGGCGTGCCGGGATAGGAATAGGCGCCGCTCAAACCGGCGTGGACCGCTCCCAAACCGATGGCTTCATCGCCCAAGAGAATTTCCTTGCTCATGATTCCATCCTTTTGGAGTTGCTGCGGGAACGGTTAGGATACCTTCCCCGCCGCCGGAGTGTCAAGGCGCGTCGGGCGCTTATCCTGATAAAATCTATAAAATTAGGTTGATATTCGGGCCGGGCTTGATCTATGATGAAAAGGCGCGACGCCCGGCATTCCTTCCCGCGCAGGAGTTCGGCATGATCAAGCTGTCGACGAAAGGCCGCTACGGAACCCGGCTGATGGTCAGCCTGGCCCGCCATTACCGCGAATCGCAGGATACCGTCATCCTCAAAAGCGTGGCCGATGAAGAGGGCATTTCGATCCGCTATCTCGAGCAGATCATCATTCCGCTCAAGATCAACAAACTGGTCAAGAGCATCCGCGGCGCCGGCGGCGGCTACACCCTGGCCCGGGCCCCCAAGGACATCAAGCTCTGCGACATCCTGCACGCCCTGGAAGGCTCCTGCAGCCTGGTCGAGTGCGTCGAGGACGAGAGCGTCTGCGCCAAGGTGTCCACCTGCGGCACCTACGAGATATGGAAAACGGCCACGCATTTGATGAAAGACTACTTCGACAACGTCTCCCTGCAGGATATCATCGAAATCGCCGAAAAGAAGGCGGCCTCCGCCCGCAAGAAGGGCCGGGCCAAGTAGGCCGGCGCCGCCGCATCCGCCCGGCCCCGGTTCGGCTCATGCGCTCCCTCATTCGCTTCTTCAGCTCCCTCCGGCTGGCCATCGTCCTGATCATCCTCCTGGCCGCCGCCTCGGTTCTCGGCACGCTCATTCCCCAGGGACGGACGCTCGAGGAATACGCCGTTCGCTACGGAGGGGCGGCCGGGATCCTGGTCAAGTCCGGGCTGACCGGGTTGTACCATGCCGCGGGCTTCCTCGCCCTTCTCATCCTGCTGGGACTCAACATCGCGGTCTGCACCCTGACCCGTCTTCCCGGCAAGCTCCGCCGGGCCTTCCGCCCGCGCCTGGAAACGGAGGCCAAGGCCCTGGCCGGGTTCAAGATCCACGATCGCCTCAAGCGGAGCGCCCCCCTGGCCGAAGTCAGGGAACGGCTCGAGACGGCCATGCGCGAAGCGGGCTGGCGGGTCCGTTCGGAATCACGGGAAAACCGCGTCCACATCCTGGCCCGCAAGCGGACGGCCGGCTTGTTCGGCTCGGACATCGTCCACCTCGGCCTTCTCGTCCTCCTGGCGGGCGGCATCGTCACGGCCGCGGCCGGATTCCGGACCGAGCTGGCCCTGAGCGAAGGCCTGACGCTCGACGTGCCGAAGGCGGGCTTCGCCCTGCGCCTGGACAAGTTCGATACGGAATACCATCCCGACGGCAGCGTCAAGGCCTGGAAAAGCTCCGTGACCGTCCTGGAAGCGGAGCGGCCGGTTCGGCAAGCGGTCATCGCCGTCAACCATCCCCTCACGCACCGCGGCTATTCCTTCTACCAGATGAGCTACGGGGACGACTGGGACGCGACCCGCGTGACGCTGGCGGTCCGCAAGAAGGACGATCCGGCGCCCGCCCGCCCCATCATCCTTCATCCGGGCCGGCGGCTCGCTCTCGGCGACGCGGCCGGATCGGAGATCGAGCTGAAGCGATTCCTGCCCGATTTCGTCCTGGGCGAAGGGAACCGGCCTGAAAACCGGTCCTACCGGCCCGACAATCCGGCCGCCCTGGTTGAAATCCGCGGCGGCGGGGAGACGGCCTTCGAGGGCTGGGTCTTCGCCAACTATCCCGGCTTCGCCCAAGCCCACGGACGCGAGGCATCCGGCTGGGAGGTCGGGATCAAGGCCTTCGACGCCCCTCGCTTCTCGGTTCTGGAAGCGGCCAAGGATCCCGGCGTCCCCCTCATCTGGATAGGCTGCCTGCTGGGCATGGCCGGGCTCTTTTTGGCTTTCTATTGGCCGGCCCGAGAGATACGGGCCGGGCTGGAGGAGGCCAACGGCCGGACGGACATCGGCTTGGGCGGAACGGCCGCCAAAGGCCGGGACCGCCTGCAGGCCGAATTCACCGCCCTCGTCGAATCGCTCCGGAGGCCAACATGACCGAATCGACGTTCTTCGCCGCCGCCCTCGCGGTTTATGCCGCGGCCGCCTTCTTCTATCTGCTCTTCCTGTTCAACGGGAAGGAACGGTCGGCCAAGACGGGCTTCGCCGTGGCGGTGGCCGGATTCGTCCTCCACACCGGCGCCTTGATCCTGCGGACGGTCGAAAGCGGGCATGCCCCCTTCACCAACATGTACGAATCGCTGTCCTTTCTGGCCTGGGCTTCGGTTCTGGCCTTCGTCCTGGTCACCCTGCGCTTCCGCATGCACCGTGTCGGCCCCTACCTCCTGCTGATCGTCATCGGGTTGATGGCCCTGGCCTCCTCTCCCCTGATGCCCAAGGAAGCGACGCCGCTCGTGCCGGCCCTGCAGAGCTACTGGCTGTGGCTTCACGTCTCGGTGACCCTGCTCGGCGAGGCCTTCTTCGCCATCGCCTTCGTCACCAGCCTGATGTACCTCAAGGCCCGGGATCCGGAGAAGAAGGAACGCTTGGACGCGGTCAGCTACCGCGCGATCTCGGTCGGCTTTCCCCTCTTCACCCTGGGCGGGCTCGTCTTCGGCATGGTCTGGGCCCAGAAGGCCTGGGGCACCTACTGGAGCTGGGATCCCAAGGAAGTCTGGAGCCTGATCACCTGGTTCGTCTTCGCCCTTTATCTTCACACCCGGATCGTCATGGGCTGGAAGGGCCGGCGATCGGCGTTCATCGCCGTTCTCGGCTTCCTGGCCGCCCTATTCACCTTCTTCGGCGTCAACTACCTGCTGGCCGGCCTTCACAGCTACGCTTGAGCGGAAGTCCCCGTCCCATCGATGAGCATCCGCAGGCCGCGCGCGGCGCCTTCCGGGTCCGCCGCGGCCATGATCGCCGAGACGACGGCCAGGCCGTCCGCCCCCGCCTCCAGAACGGCGGCGGCGTTGGCGGCGGAGATGCCTCCGATGGCCACCAACGGAAGCGCGATCGAGACCCGCAGCGCCCGTAAGCCCTCCAATCCCCAGCCCGGTCCGGCCTCCGGCTTGGTCGGCGTCGCAAAGACCGGACTCACGCCCAGGTAATCGATGTCCCGGCCGGCGGCCGCGCGCGCTTGGGCCATGGTTTCCACGGACAAGCCGATGACGGCGTCCGGCCCCAGCCGCCGGCGGGCTTCCTCCGGCGAAGCGTCGCTTTGACCGAGATGAACTCCATCGGCTCCCGCGGCCAGCGCAATGTCGACGCGGTCGTTGATGAGAAGGGGAATCCCGAAAGGGATCAAGAGGGATTTCAAACGGACCGCGGCTTGGATGAACGCGGCGGTCTCCAGCCGTTTTTCCCGGAGCTGCACGGCCGTCACGCCGCCCCTCGCCGCCGCCGCGACGACATTCTCCAGGCCGCGCCCCCCGGCCAGATCCCGGTCGGTGACCAGATAGAGCCGGGGATTGAAAAGCCGTTTCACGCCTCTTCCACCTTCAGCCTGGAGCGGATGTCGTCTTCCTTCAAGGCATAGAGGGCGTCGATGAACCGGACCTCCAGGGAAGCCGGCCCGGCCGCGCCTTCGGCGGCCATCTCGCCGGCGATGCCCATCACGGCCATGGCATGGGCCGCGGCCTGGACGGGAGAGGGATTGACCGCGGCGAAGGCGGCGGTGAGGGCCGTAGCCGCGCAACCCAGGCCCGTCACGCGGGGCATCAGGGGATGGCCGTTGGCCACCCGCAACAGCCTGGTTTCGCCGACGATGAGATCGACCGGGCCGCTGACGCTGACGACGACGCCGAAGCCGGCCAAGGCCCGGGCGGCTTCCAGGGCGTCGGCGGAATCGTGGCGGCTGTCGACGCCCTTGGTCGCCGCTTCGGCCAGGACCAGGGCCCGGATCTCCGAGGCGTTGCCGCGGACGATGCAGGGCCGGCAGGCCTCGATCAGGCTCAAGGCCGTTTCCGTACGGAAGCGGGTCGCGCCGGCTCCGACCGGGTCTATGACGATCGGTATTTTCTTGGCCTTGGCCGCAGCGGCGGCCAGCCGCATCGATTCGATCCAGGGCCGGCTGAGAGTCCCGATGTTGAGGACCAGGGCTTGGGCGATCCCGGCCATCTCGGCTGCCTCCTCGGGAGCCTGGGCCATGACCGGAGAGGCCCCCAGGGCCAGCAGGGCATTGGCCGTCAGATTCATGACCACATAGTTGGTGATGTTATGAATGAGCGGCCGGCCGGCGCGGATCCGCTCGACGTCCTGCCATACGGTTCGGGCATCGGTCATGTCATCCTCCTGTGCCGCGGCCGCGCCTTGGGGCCGCCCGCGAAAAAAAAGGCCGTTTCCGCCGGCGTCTCATCGCCGGAGAAAACGGCCTGACGGCTTACTTCTTGGTCGCGCAGGAAGCGCAGGCTCCCTCGGCGCAAGCCGACGGGCCGCCGGCGGAATCCTTCTTGGCCTCTTTCATCTTGGCCGCGTGCTCCTGGATCTTCTTGACCGTCTCGGCGTTCTTGGAGGTCACGGTGATGACGACGCCGTCCTTGACGATCTCGACCTTGCGCTCGACGTCCGCGCCCATCATCGGACAGCCGGCCTTGTTCCCGGCCTTCATTTGTCCCTTCATCATCTGGCCGTGCATCATGCCCTGGCCGTGGATCATGCCCTGGCCGTGGATCATGCCTTCAGCGGGCTTGGCCGCGGCCGCCAGGAACTTTTCCGGCTCCTTGACGAACTCCGCCTTGCTGCCTTCGCAGCAGAAGTAGTACTTGGTCCCCTTGTATTCGTACGTCGCATTGGCCGTGGCCTTGTCGATCATCATGCCGCGGACCGGATCCTTAGCCTTGGCCGGATCGTCGGTTTTGGCCGGCATCATCTGGCCGTGCATCATGCCTTCGTGGGTCATACCGGCGGCGGGCTTGGCCTCGGCCGCCAGGAACTTTTCCGGCTCCTTGGCGAACCTCGTCTTGCAGCTTTCGCCGCAGAAATAATACGTCGTGCCCTTGTAGTCATATGTCCACTTGGCCGTGGCCTTGTCCACCGACATGCCGCAAACCGGGTCCTTGGCCTTGTCGGCCGTTTGGGCCGCGCCCAGGCAAACGCCGCCCGCGACAATCAGCAGCAGGGCTAGAATCAACCAATTCATTCTCTTCATGAAGACCTCCGTTTGAATCCGTCTCCCTGACGGGATGGCGCCGAAAGATGATTATACATTGGAATGATAGGAACAATAAACCCGTTCGATGCCCCGGGCTTAAGGCAGGGTTAATACTGAGCGGCGCTTATAACCCCGATTTGAAAATCGGGGTTATAAGCGCCGCGAATGTATCAACTTCACCCGGCTCCGCTCCCGTCATTCGCCCGGGCGGAAGCGCTTGAGGCGAAGGGAATTCGAGACGACCGACACCGAGCTGAAAGCCATGGCGGCCGAAGCCAGCATGGGATTGAGGAGGATGCCGAAAAACGGGTACAGGGCTCCGGCCGCCACGGGGATGCCCACGACGTTGTAGATGAAAGCCCAGAAGAGGTTCTGCTTGATCGTCCTCATCGTCCGGCGGCTCAAGGCGACGGCCCGGGCCACGCCGGCCAGGTCGCCCCGGATCAGGGTGATGTCGGCCGCGTCCATGGCCACGTCCGTTCCCGTGCCGATGGCGATGCCGATGTCGGCCTGGGCCAGGGCCGGGGCATCGTTGATGCCGTCCCCGACCATGGCCACCCGGCGGCCTTCGGCTTGCAGGCGGCGGATCTCGGCCGTCTTGTCGGCCGGGAGGAGCTCCGCCAGGACGCGCTCGACGCCCGCCGCCCGGGCCACGGCCTCGGCCGTCCCGCGATGGTCGCCCGTCAGTATGATGACATCCAGGCCGAGCCCCTGGAGCTTGCGCACGGCGGCTTTCGCCCCTTCCTTGAGCGGATCCGCGATCGCCAGGAGACCGGCCGCGCGGCCGTCGACGGCCGCGTATATCGGAGTCTTGCCCTCGCCGGCCAGGATCCCGGCCCGGGCCGCCCAAGCCGAGGCGTCAATGCCCCGCTCTTCGAGAAGAGCGCGGTTCCCGATCAGGACGGAGCGGCCGCCGACCGAAGCCGCCACTCCCCGGCCCGCCACGGCGGAAAAATCGGCGGCCGAAACGGGCGCCAAGCCGCGGGAGCGGGCCGCTTCGAGGACCGCTCCGGCCAGCGGATGCTCGGACAGGCGCTCGGCCGAAGCCGCGACGGCCAAAAGCCCCGCCTCGTCCCAGCCTTCGGCCGGCCAAACGTCGGTCACTTCCGGCGCCCCTTTGGTCAGGGTGCCGGTCTTGTCGAAGACGACGGTCGTGATCTTGTGGGCCGTCTCCAGGCTGGCCCCGTTCTTGATCAGGATGCCGAGTTCGGCGCCTTTGCCGGTCCCGACCATGATCGCGGTCGGAGTGGCCAGACCCAGGGCGCAAGGGCAGGCGATGATCAGGACGGCCACGAAATTGAGCAGCGCCATGGTCAGGGACGGACGGGGGCCGAAAGCCCACCAGGCCGCGAAGGTCAGGACGGCGATCGACAGGACGACCGGGACGAAGACCCCGGCTATGGCGTCGGCCAGGCGCTGGATGGGGGCCTTGGATCCCTGGGCCTCCCGGACCAGCCTGACGATCTGGGCCAGCGCGGTGTCCCGGCCGACCCGGGTGGCCCGCATTTCGAAGCCGCCCGTCTTGTTCAGCGTCGCTCCGATGACCGGATCGCCGGCCGTCTTGGCCGCGGGCATGCTCTCGCCGGTGATCATCGACTCGTCCACGGCCGATCCTCCCCGCACGATGACGCCGTCGACGGGGACGCGCTCGCCCGGACGGACCACCAGGACATCGCCGACCGCGACCTCGCGGACCGGGATCTCGATTTCATTCGGGCCGCGCAGGACGCGGGCCGTCTTGGGCTGCAGCCCGATGAGCGCGCGGATGGCGTCCGAGGCGCGCCCCTTGGCCCGGGCCTCGAGCAGCCGCCCGAGCAGGATCAAGGTGATGATCACGGCCGAAGTGTCGAAATAAACATGGGGAGCCGGCCCGCCCCGGGCGAAAAGTCCGGGGGCCAGGGTGGCCGCGGCGCTGTAGGCATACGCGGCGGTCGTGCCGACCGCGACCAGGGTGTTCATGTCGGCGGCTCGATGCCTCAAGGCGGACCAGGCGCCCCGGTAAAAACGGGCTCCGATCCAGAACTGCACGGGAGTGGCCAGGGCCCAGAGAAGAAACGGATTGTGCAGAAAGGCCGGAAAGCCCGACACGAGCCGTCCCATGCTTCCGGCCATGACCATGGCGCTCAAAGCCAGGCCGATGAAGAAGCGGGACCGGAGGCGCCTTATGTCGCGATCCCGCTGCCTCGCTTCGACGTCCTCCTCGTCCTCCTCTTCGGAAACGCGGACGACCCCGTACCCGGCCGCTTCGATGGCCGCTTCCAACCCGGCCCGCCGGACCCGGCCGGTCAGGTACTCGACCGTGGCCCGGTTCGTAGCCAGGTTGACCGAGGCGCTCACGACGCCCGGAACGCCGAGCAGGGCGGTTTCGGCCCGGCGGACGCACGAGGCGCAGTGAAGGCCCTGGATGGCGATCTCGGCCTTGACCGGGGCCGGACCGGTTCGTTTTGTTTCGTTCATCGTCTTTCTCCTCAACGCCGGAACCGGGAGCGACCCAAAAGCTCCAGGATCTCGGCGATCTTGCGGTCCTGATCGACGCGGTTGCTCCCGGCCAGGGACTCACGGACGCAGGTCCGCAGATGCCGGGCCAGGATATTGTCCTCGACCTTCCGCAGCGCTCCGGCGACGGACTGGAGCTGGGTCAGGACGTCGATGCAATAGCGGCCATCCTCGATCATCCGCCGGACGCCCTGCACCTGGCCCTCGATCTTTCGCAACCGGCTCACTTCGTCGACATGTTTTTCGGGCGAAACACTCATCGGGCACCTCCTCGTCCATTATACCATACCCCCCCATGGTATATGCCATAAACCCGGAGCGAAGTTCTGATGGGGAAGTCGGCCGGGCCCAGACGGGCTAAACGATCGTTCCGCCGCCCAGGATGACGTCGCCGTCGTAGAAGACCGCCGCCTGCCCGGGCGTCGCGGCGCGCTGGGCCCGCTCGAACTCGACCACGATCCGGCCGCCCACCTCCGGATGAAGGACGGCCCGGGCTTCGGCATGGCGGGAACGGATCTTGACCGAGGCCGTCCGGGGCGCCTTCAGTTCCTCGATCGCCGACCAGTTCACGCCTTCGACGAGCAAACGGCGGCGGAGCAAGGCTTCGTTCGGCCCGACCATGATCCGGTTGGCCGCGGCGTCGATGCCGACGACGTAAAGCGGCCGCGGCGCCGCGATGCCGAGACCCTTTCTCTGGCCGACCGTGTAGCGGGCGATCCCGCCGTGGCGGCCGATCGTCCGGCCGTCCGGACCGGCGATGTCGCCCGGCCGAAAGGCTTCGGGCGCCCGCGGCTTCAGGAATCCCACGTAGTCGTCGTCGGGGACGAAGCAGATTTCCTGGCTCTCCGGTTTGCGGGCCACGGGCAGGCGCATCTTTTCGGCCAGGGCCCGGACCTCGGTTTTGCGCAGGCCGCCCAGGGGGAAGATCGTCCTGGCCAGGACGTCCTGCGGCAGGGAGTACAGGAAATACGACTGGTCCTTGGCCGGATCGGACGCCTTGCGCAGCAGCCAGCGGCCCGAGGCCGCGTCCATCCCGACCCGGGCGTAGTGCCCGGTGGCCAAGGCCGCGGCGCCGAGCCTCCCCACCCGCCGCAGGAGCGGCCCGAACTTGACGAACCGGTTGCAGCGCAGGCAGGGATTCGGGGTCCGGCCCCGCCGGTATTCGGCGACGAAATCCTCGATCACGGCTTTTTCGAACGTTCGCCGGAAGTCGGCGACGAAAAACGGGATGCCCAAGGTCGCGGCGACCGCGCCCGCGTCCCGCCGGGCCCCCGACCCGCAGCAGCCCGGCGAGGCATCCTCTCCGCACCGCCCGCCGGGCGGATGGAACAAGTCCATGGTCAGGCCGAAGACATCGAATCCCGCCTCCTGGAGCAGAGCCGCCGCAACCGAAGAGTCCACGCCGCCGCTCATGGCCACGGCGACCGGGCCGCCGCCCGGGCCGCGTTCGAAGGCCGTAACAGATTGTGCTATCATGACGTTATAGGTAGGCAGCCATTGTACCACGGCCAGGGAGGAGCCCCATGAAAATGCCGCGCCTTGAAATCGTCGCCGCCGCCGTTATGAGCCTGGCCGGCCTGGCCGCCGCCCAGCCCCGCCTGGAGCTGTCCGTCGGGATCGGCAACTGCGTTTCCTCCTGGAAGGACGTCTCTTACAGCCATGCTTATACGCCGCCGTTTCTCTATGACTCGACGGCCGTCACCTCGGGCCTGCAAACACTGACTCTCGGAGTCGATTCCATCTTCGGGGGATCCCTCAGCGCGGCCGTGATCGCCGGCCACTTCGGCGTCATGGTCACGTACCTCGCCTTCAACCCCGATATCTTCGGCACGAGCTCGGCGGACGCCGTCAGCGTCCGCTACACCGCCATGCAGCCGCCGGACTACACCCCCACTCCGGCCGCCTTGGACTTCTCGACCAAGATGGCGGATCCCAACGGCGAGCTTCGCGAGACGACGATCAGCCTGGACGGCATCTTCCGCGTCGCCTTACCGGGCTGGTTCAGCCTGGACTTGTCGGCGGGCTTGACCTGGTTCAACATCGAGGGCGAAATAGGGGTTCTGGACTATTGGAAATTCTGGCTGGGCGGACATTCCGTCCTCTTTGCCCAGCAATACCAGCTGCTGATGGACATCGAATCGTTCAACCGGATCGGAGGCAACGCCGGCGCGACTTTGAACTGGCACATGGCGACCAACGCGTCGCTCTGGATCGAGGCCCGTTACTATTTGGCCGGGTCCGGCCAGGCCGACTTGAGCTTCGAGCCGGTCGAATCCGAATCCGTCATCGTGGCCTTCGATCCCGAGACCGACATCATCCCGGTCGGCGACCTTGTCATCAAGCCCAGCTTCTTCCGCTTCGCCGCGGGCTTCCGGATCGTGTTCTGACGCGGCGGGCACACCCGTGGCAAGCCGACCGGAAGGGAGCCACACGGCCTTTTTCCGCTTTCATCTCCGGGTCGGCGTCCGGATAGGGCTCCGGCTCCTGGCCCCGATCCTGGCGGGCCTCTTCGCCGCCTACTACCTTCTCCGCCCCGAGCTGATCCTGCTGCTGCTCGACCACTTGCTCAAAAGGGGCGGCGCCTTCGGGCGCGGCCTATCCCTCGCCGTCGTCAACGGGCTCATCGGAGCCGTCATCGCGCCCAGGGTGACGCTCGGCTTGGGCGGGTGGATCCGCCATCTTCCCGCCGCTTCGCGCTCCCAGCGGGGCATGGCGGCCGTTTCCATCCTGATCGCCGAAATCCCGATCCTTCTTCCGCTCGCGGCCGCGGCCCTTCTTCTGCCCGACAAAAACAGCCCTGCCCAGGTCTGGGCCTCGGTCGCGGGCCTCTTCGCCTCGGCTTTTTTCATGGCCCTCTATCTTCTCCCCGTGCGGCAGCCGCTCTGGGCTTCCGGCCTGACCTTGGCCGCCTGCATCCTGGCGGGATCGGGACGGCCGCTCCTTATGGCGGCGGCCGCGGCTGCCGCGTTCCTGGCCGATAGGGCGACGGGGCCGTTCCTGGGACGAGGCCGGCCGAAGAGACGGCTGATCCGTCCGTCTTCCGAACCGGCGTTTTTCGGTTTCCTCTTGAACCTGCGGGCGGCCGGATTTTCCATACTCTGGTCTCTTCTCCCGCCGGCTCTCTTTTTCGGCTGGCTGGTCGTCTTCCTCGCCAACAATCCCCTGGCGCCGGGACCCATCCGGGCGGCCGTTCGGCTGGCCGCCGGCGGAGCCGCAGCCGGCGCCCTGGCCGCGGCCGCCGCAAGCCTGGGAAAGCATCGGCCGGTCTGGCCCTGGAGCCGATCCTTGCCGATCGGATCCCGCAAGCGCGTGCTGCAGGACGCCCTGTTCCTGGCCGTTCCGGGCGCCGCGGCGCTGGCGGCGTTCGCCCTTTATTCCCCGGCCGCGCTCCCAGCGGCGGGACTTCTCCCCTACGCCGCCTTCCGGGCGGCGGCCGCCGCCCGGCCGTCCATGGAGACGCCGCGAAGCCCCATTCCCGGTCTGGTCTTGGAGCTGCTGTTGGCCGCGATCATGACCGCTTTAATCCCCGCGGCCGCCGGACTTCTCGCCGTCCTGGCCGTCCCCGCCTGGTCGATCGCCGCCCGGCGGGAGCGCTCGCTCAAGACCGGATTATGGCTGGAACGACGATACTCGGCCGACGGTGATTCCCTGACCTGGAGCTCCCGATGATCGCTTTCGAATCGGTGTCCTTCGGTTACCTTCCGGGCCGCCCTTTCCTGCGCGGCGTGAGCGTGCGGATCGGCCCCGGGCTGACCCTCGTCGCGGGGCCGAACGGGGCCGGCAAAAGCACTTGGCTGAAGCTGGCGGCGGGGGTGGAGCCTCCCGATGCGGGCCGCGTCCTGATCGACGGGCGGGACTTGTGGCGGGAGGAGGCGGCCGCCCGGGCCGGCCTGGCCTATGTCTCCGAACAGCCCGACTTGACGCCTTATGCCACGATTGAGGACATTCTGCGGCTCGTGAGCCGGGTCCGGCGCCGCCCGGCGGGGGAAGCCGACGAGGCGCTGGCCCGGATGGGGCTGGAACGCTTCGCCGGCCGCTCGGTGCGCGAGCTTTCGCTGGGCCAAAAAAGGCGGGCCGCCTTCGCCGCCGCCCTCATCGGCTCGCCCGATCATCTTCTCCTCGACGAGCCGTTAGAGGCCATGGACCGGGCCTCGCGCGATCTCATCATCGACTGGATTCTGCGCCGGAAGGCGGAGGGAGCCGTGGCCGTCGTCGTCTCGCATGACCTCGAACCGTTCGCCGCCGCGGCGGACCGCGTCCTGGCACTCCGCGAAGGGACGGCCGTCCTGCGGGACGTCCCGCGGGCCGCCCCGGAAGACCGGCGGGCATTCCTCGACCGCCTGGCCCGGGGAGAAAAGGCCGTCTGAACCGGGGCCGGCCGGCCTCGCGGCGCATTGCGACCGGAGGCGGTTTGTGTTACTATTTTGCGGCATTATCTCGTCTCCAAGGAGCTCACTCATATGTCCGGACACTCTAAATGGGCCTCGATTAAGCATAAAAAGGGCGCCGCGGACGCCAAGCGGGGCAAGATTTTCACCAAGATCATCCGCGAGATCGCGGTGGCGGCCCGAGCCGGCGGCGGCGATCCGGATATGAATCCCCGCCTGCGCACGGCCATCCAGGGCGCCAAGAACGCCAACATGCCCGCCGACAACGTCAAGCGGGCCATCCAGAAAGGCACCGGCCAGCTCGAAGGCGCCCAGTACGAGGAAGTCATCTACGAAGGCTACGGCCCCGGCGGCGTCGCCATCTACATCACCGCCCTCTCGGACAATAAAAACCGGACGGTCTCCGAAGTTCGGCACATCTTCATGAAGAACGGAGGCCAGATCGGGACGCAAGGCTGCGTCTCCTTCCGATTCAAACGGGGCGCCTACATCGACATCGACAAAGAGCAGGCCGACGAAGAGAAGCTCATGGATCTGGCCCTGGCTGCCGGGGCCGACGACATCAAGGACGAGGGCGATGCCTGGGAAGTCATCACGACTCCGGAAAAGTACGAGGCCGTCCTGGAGGCGATCAAGGGGGCGGGGATCGAAGTCGCGGATTCCAGCGTCGGCTACATCCCGCTGGATTATACCAAGGTCGAGGGCAAGCAGGCCCACCAGGCCCTCAAGCTGGTTGAAGAGCTCGAGGACCACGACGACGTCCAGAGCGTCGCCGCCAACTTCGACATCGACGCCAAGGACATCGCCGAGTACGAGAACTCCTGACCGGACCGCCTCCCATGCGGGTCCTCGGCCTCGACCCCAGCAGCCAAGCCACGGGCTATGGCCTTATTGAATCCGACGGCGGAGACGCCGTCGTCCTCGCCTACGGAGCCATCAAGCCCTCGCCCAAAGAAAGCCTCCCGGCCAAGCTCCTGCGCATTCGAACCGGCGTCGCCGAGATCATCGCCCGCCATCGCCCCGACGAAGTCGCCGTAGAGAATCCCTTCTTCGCCCGCAACGCCCGGACCGCGCTCATCTTGGGCCAGGTCCGGGGCGCGGTCCTCGTCGCGGTCGCCGAAGCGAGACTTCCGCTCGCCGAATACTCCGCCCTGGAGATCAAAAAGGCCGTGACGGGCTACGGGCAGGCGGAAAAGAACCAGGTCGGGGTGATGATCCGGGCGCTGCTGCGGATCGAGGACCCGGCCATGAAAGAGGACGCCGCGGACGCCCTGGCCTGCGCCCTCTGCCATATGAACACGCGGCAGTTCCGGGCCAAGCTGGAAGAATCGGGCTTCTGAAGCTCCGGCCTCTCGCCTCGCCCTTGTATCCCGCCGGAAAACGAGCTAGCATTTGCTTATCTCTATAGCCGGGGGATACACCCCATGGACGAACGAAGGAAGCCGAGTCGAATCCCAATGCGGACGGTGGCCGCCCTGCTGACGGCCGGCGGGATCCTCCTGGCTTTGGGCTGGTGGGTCGGGAAGACGAACGCCCGGCGGGAGGATTCCCAGATGCGCGCGAACCTGCTCCGCCAGGTGCAGGACATCGCCGGCAACATCAACTCCCAGCTCGCCAAGCGGCTCACCTTCACGGAGTGGGACAAGGACACGCCGGCTTACGAGGTCCTGTGTGAGCAGATGATCGCCTTCGGCCGTTCCATCCGGCAGCGCGGCATCTACAGCATGGCCCTGCGCGGCGGGAAGATCATCTTCGGGCCGGAGAACTACCCGAAAGGCGATCCCATGGCCAGCCCCCCGGGGACGGTCTACGATCAGCCCTCGCCGGAAAATTTCCGGATTTTTCAGGACAAGCGTCCGACGACGCTGGGCCCGGTGACGGACGAATACGGAACGTTCATCTCGGCCCTGGCGCCCGTCCTCGACCCACACAGCGGCGAAGTGCTGATGGTGGTCGGCCTGGACATCCTGGCCGGCGAATGGCAGGCCCGGCTCCGCGCCGTTCGGCGCGCCCCGCTCCCGGCCGTCATACTGCTGGCACTTCTGCTGGCGGGAGGCGTCTTCGTCTACCGTCATTATACCCGGCTGGCGCGGCCGGACACGACCAAATTCAAGACCTGGGTCATCGTACCCGCCGCCTTGACGGTGGCGGCCGCCATGGCCATCTACGCGGCGAGCGCGTACCAGCAGTACCGGCAGGGGGCCCGGCAAGCCGCGCGGGGCGGCGCCGAGCGGCTCCGGGCCGAATGGTCCCGGACCCTGCGCAACGAAGCCCGGCTTCTCAAGGCTCAAATCGACGCGATCTCCGTCCGGCCTGATCTCCAGCGGGCTTGGCGGGATAAAAACCGCACCGTCTTGACCGACCTGGTCCGATCCTCCTTCGACCGGCTGAATCTCGATTACAACATCACCCAGTTCAACTTCATTGCCCTGGACCGGACCATGTTCCTCCGGGTTCATCGCCCCGGCCGCCAAGGCGACGTTATCGCCCGGTCCACGCTGAACACGGCCGTCCGGACGGATGAAGACGCCTGGGGCATTGAAACGGACGCCGCCGGCGTCTTCACTCTCCGCTACGTGAAGCCTTGGAAACAGGCGGATCGGACGCTCGGATACCTGGAGCTGGTTTTGGAGGCCGGCTCCTTGGCCGAGCGCCTGGCCCGCGACATGAGACTGGATCTCCTGGTCGTCGTCCGAAAACGGTTCACGCCGCGTGAAAAGTATGAGGAGGAGCGCCGTCTTCTCGGATTGACCGAGAGCTGGGACACCTACGCCGACTTCGCCGTGATCAATCGGACGACCAAGGACATCCCGCCGGAAGTCGCGCAGCGGCTGAACCGGGACTCCGGAGCGACCGACGCCATCGAGATCTTCGACGCCCGGCTGGGCGACAAGCGCCTGGCCTGCGGTGTGGTCCGCCTGGACGATGCAGCCGGCCGGAACGTGACCGACTTCATCGTCATGGGCGATGTGACCGCCGAAGCCGGGGCGGCCAGCAGCTCCCTTATGCTGAACCTGGGTTTCATGATCGCGCTGTTCGGCGGCGTCCTGGCTCTGATCTGGTCGATTACCTCGGCGGCGGAGCGCCGGCTCGGAACGGCCCTGGTCCGGATCAAGGAGAACGAGTCGCGGACGCGGGCCTTGACCAATGCGGCCCAGGACGCGATCATGACGATGGACCCGGAAGGCCGTATTTCCTTCTGGAACCCGGCCGCCGAAAGGATCCTGGGCTACTCTAAGCAGGAGGCCATCGGCCGCGTTCTTCATGATTTTATCGTCCCAGATCCTTTTCGGGATACGCACCGGGCGGCCTATCCGGCCTTTCTCGAGACGGGACAGGGTGCCATCGTCGGGAAAACCCTCGACCTCGAGGCGCTCCGCAAAGACGGCCGGACGATCGACGTCCAGATGTCTCTCTCGGCGGTCCACCAGAACGAAGGCTGGAACGCCATCGGCATCCTGCGCGACATCACCGACCGCAAGCGGGCGGAAGAGGGCCTGCGCGAGAGCAACCGCCGGCTGGAGGCGGCCACGGCCCGGGCCAAGGAGCTGGCCGCCCAAGCCGAGGCCGCCAACCGGGCCAAGAGCGAATTCCTGGCCAACATGAGTCACGAGATCCGGACCCCCATGAACGGCATCATCGGCATGACCGGCCTTCTTTTGGACACGGACCTGACCCCCGAGCAGCGCCAGTTCGCCCAGATCGTCCGCGGCAGCGGCGAGGCCTTGCTGGCGCTGATCAACGACATCCTCGATTTTTCCAAGATCGAGGCGCACAAGATGGAGCTTGAGACGCTCGACTTCGACCTCCGCGCCGTCATGGAAGACACGGCCGAGCTGTTGGCCGTCAAAGCCCACCCCAAGGGACTGGACCTCATCAGCCGGATCGACCCCGACGTGCCCGTCTTCCTGCGGGGCGATCCGGGGCGCCTCCGGCAGATCATCACCAACCTGGGCGACAACGCCATCAAGTTCACGGCCCGCGGCGAAGTCTCGATCCGCGTCAGCCTGCAATCCGAGAGCGAGAAGCGGGCCCTGGTGCGCTTCGCCGTGACGGATACGGGCATCGGCATTCCCCGGGACAAGCAGGCCAAGCTGTTCTCCCCCTTCACCCAGGTGGACGGATCCACGACCCGCAAATACGGCGGCACGGGCCTGGGCCTGGCCATCTCCAAGCAGATCGCCGAAATGATGGGCGGGACGATCGCTCTGGACAGCGAGGAAGGCCGGGGCTCTTCCTTCTGGCTAACCGCCGACTTCGAAAAGCGGGCCGGCCCGCCGGCCGCGAAGCCGCAAGCCGCCGGCATCCCGGCCGGAGCGCGCATCCTGGTCGTCGACGACAACGCCACCAACCGCCTGCTGGTGAAAGCCTGGTTGAAAAAATGGGGGTGCCGCTTCGATGAGGCGGTGGACGGTCCGGCGGCGCTGGCCCTTTTGGAAAAAGGCGTTCAGGAGGGGGACCCCTATCTGGCCGCCCTCGTGGACGCCCTCATGCCGGGCATGGACGGCTGGGAATTGGGGCGCCGGATCAACGAGAGCCCGGCGCTCCGCGGGACGCACCTGATCATGATGACCTCCATGGGAGGTCCGGGCGAGTCCAGGCCTCTGGCCGGCGCAGGCTTCACCCGCTGCCTGGCCAAGCCTCTGCGCCCTGCCCTGCTCCGGGAAAGCCTGGCCCGCGTCCTGGGCAGCCCGGAAACGGCCGCCAGGGCTGGCGGCCCGGCGCCGGCCGCAGTCAAGAGGTCCGGCCGCATCCTTCTGGCCGAGGACAACGCCACCAACCAGATCGTCGCTTTGAAAATCCTGGAGAAGCTGGGCTACCGGGCCGAAGCCGTGGCCAACGGCCGGGAGGCCGTCGAAGCCCTACGGACCATACCTTACGATGTCGTGCTGATGGACTGCCAGATGCCGGAGATGGACGGCTTCGAAGCCACCCGCCGGATCCGCGAGCTCGGACCCGATGCCCCGGCGTCCCGCGTTCCCATCATCGCCATGACCGCCCACGCCATGAAGGGCGACCGGGAAAAATGCCTGGCGGCGGGAATGGACGACTACCTGAGCAAACCGGTTCGGCCGGAAGAACTGGCCGCCGTCCTGGAGCACTGGCTCAACCGGCCCGAGACGGATTCTCCGACCGAGGCGTCCGCTCCGGCCGCGGCCCCCGCGCCCGCGGCGGATTCCGCCTCCCCCGACGTCCCGGTCTTCGACAAGGCCGGCTTCCTGGCCCGTCTTTCGGGCGACGAGGAACTGGCCCGGACGATCTCCGGGGTTTTCCAGTCCGACATGCCCGCCCAGATCGAGCAGTTGGCGGCCCTTGTCGCCGCCGGCGACGGCACGGCGGCCGGGAGGCAGGCGCATAAGATCAAGGGCGCCGCGGCCGGAGTGGGCGGCGAAGCCATGCGGGCGACGGCCTTCGAAATGGAGAAGGCCGGTCAAGCCGGGCGGCTCGACGACCTGCGGATCCTTCTGCCCGAGCTGGAAGCCCGCTATGCCCGGCTCCGCGAAGCAATGGACAAGGATCTCGGAAGCGGCGGGACGCCACCGGAAGGATCCACATGCGCATCCTGATCGCCGAAGACGATTTTACGTCGCGGGCCATGCTCACGGCAACGCTCCGGAAATGGGGCTTCGAGACGGCCGCGGCCCAGGACGGCGCCGAGGCCTGGCGGATGATCCGGCAGCCGGGCGCCCCCAAATTGATCCTCCTCGACTGGAACATGCCGGAGATGGACGGCTTGGAAGTCATCCGCCGGATGCGGGCCGAGGAGACCGAGGAGCCTCCCTACGTCATCCTGCTGACATCCAAAGGCGAGAAAGAAAGCCTGGTCGCCGGCTTGAACAGCGGGGCCAACGACTACATCGTCAAGCCCTACGACGCCGAGGAATTGCTGGCCCGGATCCGCGTCGGCCAGCGGATGGTGGAGATGCAGACCGGATTGGCCCAAGCCCGCCGGGATCTGGCCTATCAGGCCATGCACGACGTTCTGACGGGAGTCTATAACCGCCGGGCCATCATGGAGGCGCTGAACCGGGAAATCGCCCGAACCGGCCGGGGAGGCGGCCCCTTGGCCGTCGGAGTCGGCGATATCGATCATTTCAAGCTCGTCAACGACCGGTATGGTCACGCCGTGGGCGACGAAATCCTGTGCGCGATCGTCCGCCGGCTGGAAAACGGCCTGCGGGCCTACGATCTTCTGGGCCGCTGGGGCGGCGAGGAGTTCCTGATCCTCGCCCCGGGCTGCCCGGTCGAGGAAGCCTATAAGCTGTTCGACCGCCTTCGGGCATCCATCTCGGCCGAACCGATTCCCACCAAGGCCGGACCGATTCCCGTCACGATCAGTCTCGGAGTGGCCGTTGGAGACGGAAGCCAGGCGGGCGCGGATCTCTTCGCCGCCGCGGACGCGGCCGTGTACCGGGCCAAGGACGAGGGCCGGAACCGCGTCTGCCTCTCCGTTGGGACCGGCCCGACGGATGCGGGCGCCGCTTGAGCGGCGGATAATAAACCCGTTCGATACCCCGGGCTTTGTAGGGTTAATACTGAGCGGCGCTTATAACCCCGATTTGAAAATCGGGATTTGACGCCGCGAATGTATCAGACGGCGAACCGGAAGTTGATGATGTCGCCGTCGCGGACGGGATAATCCTTGCCCTCCAAGCGCAGCGTCCCGTTCGACTTGCATACCTGCATGTCGCCCGCGGCCTCGAAGTCCGCATAAGCCGTGACCTCGGCCCGGATGAAGCCGCGCTCGATATCGGAATGAATGGCTCCCGCTGCCCGCACGGCGGGCGTACCGGCCCGGATCGTCCAGGCCTTGACCTCGTCGGGGCCCACGGTGAAGAAGGACACCAGTCCCATCAGACCGTAAGCCGTGGCGATCAGCTTGGCCCGGGCCGGCCGCTCGATCCCGTAGTCCTGCAGGAAGCGCCGCGCGTCCTCCTCGGACAGTTGACGGATCTCCATCTCCAGCCGGGCCGAAAGGGCGATGACGGCCGAAGACCCGCCGGCCAGCCAAGGCCGGAAGAGATGAAGCGCTTCGGCTTCGTTGGAAATATCGTTCTCATCCAGGTTCAGGGCCACGATGAGCGGCTTAAGAGTCAGAAAACGGTAGGACCGCAGAAGGAGATCCTCGTCCGGCGTCAGGCCCGCCCGGCGGAGCGGCGTTTCGGCCTCCAGGAAGGTCCGGCACCGCTCCAGGGCGGCCCGTTCCCGGACGTCGCGGTCGGACTTTTTGGCCGCGATCTGCTTGACCAGCCGCTCCAGCCGGCTCTCGATGATCGCCAGATCGGCCAGGAGAAGCTCCGATTCGATATGGCGCAGGTCGCGCAGGGCGTCGACGGTCTCGAGCGGATGAGCGACGGTCGGATCGCGGAAAGCCCGGACGACGGCGAGCAGGGCGTCCGCGACGCGGAGCTTGCCCAGGGCCTGCTCGGTGAACGCGGCCTTGCCCGGCTCGCTCGAGGTCAGCCCCGCCAGCTCGCTGAACTCGATCGCGGCCAGGGTCTTCTTTTTGGGCTTGTAGACGGACGCCAGCATCTCGACCCGGGCATCCGGGACCTTGACCACGGCTACGGGCTCGGCCCCCTTGGCCGCGGCGGCTTCGGGATCCAGCCCCGTCAGCGCGCCGAACAGGGAGGATTTGCCGGATCGGGGCAATCCGATGAGACAGATGTTCACGTTCGTTTCCTTCGGGGGATGAGCGATCGGTAAAAGAAATCTTAGCGCATCCGGGCCCGGAACGCAAACCGGCCCGGACCGCCCGCGGCCCGGTGCGGAACGATCAACGGACGACGATTTCGTCGACGAAGATCCAGGCCGCGCCGCCGGCCGAGGCGTGCCAGTCCGGGTTGGTTTTCATCCCCTCGACTTGAAGCCGTATGAAGCGCGGGCCGGCCGGCGCGACCGTCCACTCGAAGACGCGGACCGTCTCTTCCCGCCGCTGATCGCCGTCGATGATGACGGCGCCCACGGGACGCCAAGCCGTTCCGTCCGCGGACGCTTCGCACGTCACCCGGCGGGGATGAAAGATCCAGCTCTTGGGGTCGTAAAGCGTGCTGACGGCGATCGTCCGGGCATCGCGCCCTTCGCCCAGGTCCAGAACGAGGCTGAAGTCGGTCCCCTCCCAGCCGAGCCAATGGACCTTGAAATCCCCGGCCCCGCGCACGCCGTCGGTGAGAAGAGCCAAGTCGCCCCGGCCGTACTTGGCCGCCGGCGGCGGATCGGCCGCGACGGGCCGACGGAAGGCCCGGTTGCCCTCGACCTGGACGTCGATGAAGCGACGGCCGGCATCGTAATAGTCCTTGGGAGTCAGGCCCGATTCATTGAGAGCCCGGACGCCGGCATCCAGGCAGCCCGTGTAAAAACGCTCCAGCAGGCGCGCCTTCTCCGGCCGCAAAATGAACCGGCCCTCCGTTTCGTCGTAGAATCCGCGCGGCCCGAACAGCTCGGCTTTTCCGATTTCGATCTCGGCGTAGAGGAACGGGAGCCGGGCCGAACGGACGCGGCGGAGCCGTTCGGGATCGGAGGCGACGGCCGTCTCAGCCAGGTCGAAGGCGGCGGCATAAGCGGCCAGGCGCTCGGCGGACAGGAAATCATCGGCGTGGGCGTTGGGCGGCTCGTAGATGCCCAGGTCCGTGCCCGAGGCGGCCAGGGACTCCCGGGCCGAGTCGATGACACTTCGGATGAAAGGCGCGGCCGCCCCGTAATAGCCGGCCAGAAAATCGTTGACGGCCGCATCGACGTCCCGTTCGGGATTCCAGAGAAGCTTGGCCAGGAGCCAGCTCTTGAGCTCGGAGAGATCGTGCCCCGGCGAGGTGTTGGTCTGCTGGAAGTGCCGACGGATGCCGTAACCCGAGAAGAAGCGCAGGTTGGGCCGCAGGACATGAAGGTTGGGAAAAGGCGAGACTTGGTGGGCGAAATCGACGGTGTAGTCCCAGAGGTAGATGTTCTTGGTCAGCCGGCTCCAGTCCCCGATGTCCCGGACGAAGGAGGCGCTCGCGGGATCCTCGACGATGGGCCGGCTGCGGTTGAGCTCGATCGTGCAGAGCATGATCTGGACATTATCCGCCGGCCTGGTCAGACGGGGCGCGGGCCGGGAGAATTGATAGGCCAGGGTGGAAATGACCTTATCCGGAAAGCGGGAGGCCAGCCTGTTGACCAGGCGGAGGATCGGCCCGGCAGGCGAGCCCTCCTCGGCGATGATTTTTTCGCACTCCGGGCAGCGGCAATAAGTGGAATTGTCGTTCTGGCTGACCGACCAGACTCGCTTATCCGGCTGGGCGGCCATTTCCTTCGCCAGCCGGGCGGCAAGGATGTCGAAGACCTCGGGCCGCGAGGGGCAAAGCTGATCCGCGGTCCGCCGGCCGTTGACCAGGGCGAAATATTCCGGATGGTCCGCGAAATATTCATCGCGGGGAAGCAAACGGCCGAAGGAGTGGACATAGTAGCCGCGGGCGAATATCTCGTCCGTTTCGTTGAGCCTCATCCAGTCCCGATAGTCGGCGTCCTGGATGAATTCGCCGTTGACGCAGCGGAAATCGTTGGCCGGGTTGTCCCGATCGAAGACCCGGGGAAGAAACAGCGACTCCGAGGCCGGGAAGAAATCGGCCGTGGGGCTGTACTTCCGGCAGCCGAGATATTTTTCGAGCAGATGAACGACGCCATAGATCGAGCCTTTGCCGCCGCCCGAGACGATGTAGACGGCCCGCTTCGAGACGACGGCCAGGAAGCCGTCCGGATGCAGTCCGGCGTATTGGGACCGGAAGGAGTCCGGGTAGACGGATCGGGCGAACCCGAGCCAGACTTCTCCCTCCCGGACGGGGCGGGATTTTTCCACCACGGGCAGGACGGTCCCCGTCATCCGCCGCACGGCCTCCCGCAGGATTTCGGCCGCCCGGCGGTCGGCTGGAGCCGCTTCGGACGGCAGGACGATCGAACAGGCGGGCCGGCCGTCCCGGACCAGGGGGAATCCGTCCCCGGCGGGCGAAACGGAAAACCCGCCCGCAAAGGAGAAGGGCGCGGCCAGAGCCGCCAGGATCAAGACGGCGGCCGGGCGGAATCGCCTGGGCTTCGTCATCGGCCTCCTCCATGGCGCGGGCCGGGAATATGAGATCTATGTATTCGATTTCACCCGCCGGGTCAATCTCTTCGGGTCCCGCCCGGAGCGGCGCCGGGTCTTTTGCTTTCCCGGCGGGCTTTGGTCTACAATGCTCGCGGTATGATCGCGCACCTCAAGGGAACCCTCCTTCGTAAGGAACCGCACCAGGTGGTGATCGACTGCCAGGGCGTCGGCTACGCCGCCGGGATCCCCCTCTCCACGTATTTCAAGCTGGGCGAAGAAGGCTCGCCGGTCGAGCTTCTCATCCATACCCACCTGACCGACACTTCGCTCTCGCTCTACGGCTTCGCGACGCCGGAGGAAAAGGAGCTCTTTCTCAAGCTCATCGGCATCTCCGGCATCGGGCCCAAGCTGGCCATCGCCGTCCTGTCCGGGATGGGGACGGAGGAGCTGGCCGAGGCCGTCCGGGCCTCCGACGTGGCCCGCCTGACCCGGGTTCCCGGCATCGGCAAGAAGACGGCCCTGCGCATCGCCATGGAGCTGGCCGACAAGCTGGAGAAAAAGGAGAGCCTGCTGCGCGGCGCGGCGTCCCAGGAGACCGAGGACCTCGTCTCGGCCCTGCTCAACCTCGGCTTCCGCCGCAAGGAGATCGAGGAGGTCGTGCAGGAGACCGTGCGGGCTCACCGCGGCAAGGACGAAGGCTTTGAGAAGATGCTGCGCGAATGCCTGAAGAAACTGGCCAGGCTGTGAACCGAGTGAGCGCCCCCGCCGTCCTCAATCCCGTCCGGACCAAGGAGGATCTTCTCTTCGAGGACGGCCTCCGGCCGCGGAACTTCGACGAGTTCATCGGCCAGGAGACCATCAAGGCCAACCTGAAGATCTTCATCGCCGCCGCCCGCAAGCGCGGCGAGCATCTCGACCACGTCCTGCTCTACGGGCCGCCCGGCCTGGGCAAGACGAGCCTGGCCTACCTTCTGGCCAAGGAGCTGGGCGTGGGCATCAAGCCCACCTCGGGACCGGTCATCGAGCGGGTCGGGGACCTTTCGGCCATCCTGTCCAACCTGCAGACCAAGGAAATCCTCTTCATCGACGAGATCCACCGCCTTCAGCCCGCGGTCGAGGAGATCATGTACTCGGCCATGGAGGACTTCTGCCTGGATATCGTCATCGGCCAGGGGCCCGCCGCCCGCAGCCACAAGCTGGCCCTGAAGAAGTTCACCCTGATCGGGGCCACGACCCGGGCCGGGAGGATCACCGCGCCGCTGCGGTCCCGCTTCGGCATCATCCACCGGCTGGATTACTACCGGGACGAGGAGATCAAGCGGGTGCTCCTGCGCTCGGCCGGGCTGATGAACGTCCGGCTGGACGAGGAGGGCGCGGATGCCATCTCCCTCCGCTCCCGCGGAACGCCCCGGGTGGCCAACCGGCTGTTGCGCCGGGTGCGCGACTACGTCGACGTCCGCGGCGGCGGCGTCATCACCGGGCCGGAAGCCCGCTACGCCCTGGACATGATGGAGGTCGACGCGATCGGCCTGGACGACGTGGACCGCAAGATCCTGGGCACGATCATCGAAAACTTCGGCGGCGGCCCGGTCGGCATCTCGACCATCGCCGCGGCCATCGACGAGGACAAGGACACCATCGAGTCCATCTACGAGCCGTTCCTGATGCGGATCGGCTTCCTGGACCGCACGCCGCGCGGACGCAAGCTCACGGACAAAGCCTGGCGCCATCTCGGCTTTGCGGCGCCGGGCGAAAACCCGGCGGCGGGACGGACGGGTGGGCAGAAAAAGCTCTTTTAGCCGACCTGACCGTCCTCGATACCTCCATCAAGATGGCCTTCAAGCTTGTCGAAGCGAAAACGATGGAAAAGGAACTGGGAGGGAGTTTACCAATGACCCAAGGCGCGGGCGCCCGCGGAGCGCCGCCGGAGCCTACTTGATGTACAGGTAGACGGCGTGTTCCGTCCCGACATCGTCGGTCAGCGTTTCCGACTTGGCGCCCCTCGACTCCCAGCCCTCGATGGTGTAGTTGTGGGAGACGACCCGCGTCCCCTTCCTCAGCTGGGCTTCCAGCTTGGGCCGTAGGAGGAGGTTGGACTCCGGCAGGAGGTAGAGGGTCACCACGGTGGCGGCCGAGATATCCAGGGTCATGGCGTCCTGCCGGCGGAATTCGACCAGGCGCTCGACCCCGGCCGCCTTGGCCGCGGCCAGGCACTCCCGGATCCGCTCGGGGACGATATCGACCCCGACACCGCGGGCCCCGTACTCGCGGGCGGCCGTGATCAGGATGCGGCCGTCGCCGCAGCCGATGTCGTAGATGATGTCTTCGGGCCCGACCCCGGCCGTCTCGAGCATCTTCTCGACCACCGGCATGGGCGTGGGGACATAGGGGGCCAGGTCCGCGGCGTCGGCCAGTCCGTGCGCGCCCTTGAACATCTCCAGCTTCCCGCGTTCGTCCAGCCGGAAAGAGTGGGCCGAGCCGGGCTCCAGCCGATAGAGCTTGTCATGGTCGCCGTTGGAGAACTGGAGGTCCATGGCCGTCCGGCTCGAGAAGCGGTCGACAGTACCCGGAGCCAGCGTCCGGGCCATCGGCCCGACGTTCGAGAACAGGACCCGGATGGTGTAATGGACGGGATCGGACGTGACGTTGCGGAGGGTCGTTTCGGGCGCGGCGGCCGGTTCGGGGGACTTGTCGGGCCCCTCCGGCCGGCAGGCCGAAACCCCGGCGAAAGCCGCCGTTACGACCAGTACGGCCGCGAAAGCTCGGAAGATCGGGCGCCTTTTCATGAGTCGTTCGTCCCGCGGAGGGCGGGTATCATCATACGCCGATTCCCGGCCCGCGGTCATCCCGCCCGGATGATCCCGGGCCGATCCTCCCCTTGCGGCCGAGGCCGGTTTCCCGCTATGCTGGCCCCCGGACAAAACCCGCCGTGAATATCCAGGAATTCGACTTCGACCTGCCGCCGGAGCTCATCGCCCAGCACCCCGCCGCCCGCCGCGACGAGTCGCGAATGATGGTCGTCGACCGGGCGGCGGGACGTATCTCCCACCGGATGTTCCGCGATTTTCCCGATTGGCTCCGCGGGGACGAGCTCCTCGTGCTCAACGACGCCAAGGTCATCCCGGCCAAGGCCTGGGGCAAGAGGGGTGCGGCGACGGTCGAGTTTCTCTTCCTGAAGGAAATCGAGCCCGGCCTCTGGGACGTCCTCTGCAAACCCGCCCGCCGCATTCGCCCGGGAGACGAGATCGTCTTCGCCGACGACCTCAAGGGCACGGCCGAAATGCCCGCTCCCGGCTCGGACGAAGGCCGCCGCCGCATCCGCTTCGGAATGCCCGACGTCCTGGGCCGGCTGAAGCGCATCGGGTTCGCCCCCCTGCCGCCCTACATCAAGCGGGCCAAGGCCGACCGGGGCGAGCGCGAACGGGACCTCGAGCGCTACCAGACCGTCTTCGCCTCGCGCGAGGGCGCCATCGCCGCACCGACGGCCGGCCTGCACTTCACGCCCGAGGTCCTGGAGCGGATCCGGGCCAAGGGCGTCGAATCCGCCCGGGTCACGCTTCACGTCGGCCTGGCCACCTTCCAGCCGATGCGGACGGACCGGATCGAAGACCACCGCATGCTCGAGGAATCCTACGACGTGCCCGGAGAAGCGGCGGACGCCGTCGACCGGGCCAAAGCCGGAGGCCGGCCCGTCCTGGCCGTCGGCACGACCGTCGTCCGGACGCTGGAAAGCGCCGGCCGCTCAGGCCGGCTCGCGCCGGGACCGGGAGTGACGTCGCTCTTCATCACCCCCGGATTCGAATTCAAGATCGTCGACCGCCTGCTGACGAACTTCCACCTGCCGCGTTCGACGCTGCTTCTTCTCGTCTCGTCCCTGGCCGGGCGGGAGCTCATCCTGAGCGCTTACCGCGAAGCCGTCCGCGAGCGCTATCGCTTCTTTTCCTACGGCGACTGCATGCTGATTCTATGAACCAGCCGCCGGAATTCTCGAAAGCTCAGGCCGTGATGATGCCCAGCGGGGGGTTGGTCTTCCACAAGCCGCGGGTGAAGTCGGGGATCGCGACCGGCTTGCCCTTGGCCGCGACGCTGCGGCAGGAAGCCTCGACGACCGCGCTCCAGGCGGCCGCGTCGTAGACGTCCTGGTCCAGCGGCTCGCCTTTGCGCAGGGACTGGATCAGGCGGTAATCCTCGATGTAATCCATGCCGCCGTGGCCGCGGCCCTCGCCCTTCGAGGCGATGGCCTTCCATAACGGATGATCGTACTCGGCCGCGAACCTCTCGAAGTCGTCCCAGGCGTGGGCTTTTTCGGCCTTGCCCTCGACGTAGATCCGGTCGGGCCACTTGTGGGCCAGGCCCTTGGTCCCCTGGACCAGGTTGATGCGGGTATAAGGCCGGGGCAGGTTGGTGTCGTGGATGAGGATGATCGTCTTGCCCAGCTTGGTCCGGATCAGGGACGTATTGACGTCGCCCAAGACGAATTTCTCGGCCGCCTGGGGAGAGCCGGCGCCGAACTTCTCGACGGCGTACTCATGCAGCCCCCGCCCGGGCGAGCTCATCGAGACGAGGACGTCGAAGGCGTCGCCCCGGTTGATGTTCATGCACTGGGCCACGGGGCCGAGGCCGTGGGTCGGATAGAGGTTGCCGTTGAGCTTCTGGGCCCAGGCCCGCCGCCACAGGCCCTCGCCCTCCTTGGAGAACTTGACGTCGCGCAGGTCGTGCAGGTAGCCCGCCTCGGCGTGCAGGATCTCGCCCAGCAGGCCCTGCCGGACCAGGTTCAAGGTCATAAGCTCGATCCGGTCGTAGCAGCAGTTCTCCATCATCTGGCAGTGCTTGCCGTACTTCTCGGCCGTCTCCACCAGGGCCCAGCAGTCGTCCAGGAACATCGCCGCCGGGACCTCGGTCGCGGCGTGCTTGCCGTTCTTCATGGCCGAGAGGCATACGGGGACATGCCACTCCCAGGGGGTCGCCGTCATGACCAGGTCGAGGTCCTCCTTCTCGCACATCCGCTCGAAGTCGCGGGGGCCGTTGGAGTAGCCCGCCGGCTTGGGCCGGCCGGCGTCCGTGCACATCTTCTGGGCCCGTTCGACCTTGGCCGGAACGATGTCGCAGATCGCCTTGATCTCCAGGCCGTCGATAGCCAGGTAGTTTTGGACATGGGACGAGCCCATGCCGCCGACGCCGACGAAGCCGACCCGGACGGTTTCGACCGGGGCCGTTTTGAACCCAGATCTGGCCTGCCCGGGGCGCGCGTTCGCCTCGCCCGGCAGCGTCAGGCCGGTCAGGGCCGTGCCCGCGGAAAGGACCGCTCCCGTTTTCAGAAAATCGCGGCGGGTGGTGCTTTGGGAATCATCCATGATCATGCCTCCGATGCTTCTCGCGCTTCGTCCCCCCGTTTATACCCAATCCGGAATCCCCTGTAAAGGCGCTTGAGATTCTGGAGCGCCGGTTTGAATCTCGGGGCCTAAAAACGTAAAATGCGGATAGTCTGCTCTATAGCTATCCATGGAAGACACTCTGTTCGAAAACGGCACGGTGGGCTGCGGCGGAGCCGGTTTCCCCGCCTCGGTCAAGCTCGCCGGGCACGTTGAGACCCTGATCGTCAACGCCGCGGAATGCGAGCCCCTTCTCCACAAGGATAAGGAGCTGTTGGTCCGCCGCGGCGACGAATTCTTCGCCGGGCTGGCCGAGGCGATGAGGCGGGTGACGGCCCGCCGGGGGATCATCGCCCTCAAGAAGAAATACGCCGATCTCGCCTCGTCCGTCGCCAAGCGATGCCCGTCGGACGTCGAAGTCCATCTCCTGGACGACGTTTATCCCGCGGGCGACGAATTCGTCCTGGTCTACGAAGTCACCGGCCGGATCATCGGGCCCGGCGGCCTGCCCAAGGACGTGGACGCCGTGGTCCAGAACGTGGAGACGCTGGTCAATATCGGCCTCGCCCGTCCGGTGACCCGCAAGGCCCTGACCGTGGCCGGATTGGTGGCCCGCCCCATGACCCTGGAAGTTCCCGTCGGCGCGCCGTTCGCGGACATCCTGGCCGCCGCGGGGGGGGCTCTCGAGCCCGATTTCGGCGTCCTCGTCGGCGGAGTCATGATGGGCCGCCTGGCCGGCGATCTCTCGGAGCCGGTGACCAAGACGACGGCGGGATTGATCGTACTGCCGATAGACCATCCTCTCCTCCGCCGGCATGCCCGGCGTCCGGAGGCCGTGCGGCGGATCGCCCGGGCGGCCTGCGACCAATGCACGTTCTGCACCGAGCTGTGCCCCCGCTACCTCCTGAACCATCCCGTCGAGCCCCACCGCGTCATGCGCAGCTTCGGCCTTGGAATTTCCGCCGACGGCGCCGCCCGCTACGCCCGGTATTGCTCCGGCTGCCGGTTGTGCAGCCTGGCCACCTGCCCCGAAGGGCTCGACCCATCGGAGATCTGCGGCCTGGTCAAGAACGCGACCGCGCAGGGAAGCCCCCCCCGCGGCGAGAGCCCGGCCCCGAGGCCCCATCCCCTGCGGTTCGCCCGGCGCATGCCCACGGCCAGGCTGGTCCGCAAGCTCGGCCTGGAAGGGATGCCCGATCACGCCCCTTGGAGCTCCGTCCGGATCGCCCCGCGCCGCGTCCAGATTCCGCTCCGCCAGCACGTCGGCGTGGCGGCCGAGCCGGTGGTGCGGGTCGGGCAAACCGTGAGCGAAGGCGACTGCATCGGACGGATCCCCGCCGGCAAGCTCGGGGCGCCGGTCCATGCCAGCATCGACGGGCGCGTAGTGTCCGTCGCGGACACGGTCGTGATCGAAGCCGAATAAGAAAACCATGGACAACATCAACAACATCGGGATCATGGAGCTCGGCTCGCTGGCCGCGGGCTACCGGGTCGAAGACGCGCTGCTGAAGACGGCGCCCGTTTCGATCCTGATCGCCCGGCCGATCTGCTCGGGCAAGTTCCTGATCGTCGTGGCGGGCTCGGTCGCTTCCGTCAAGGCCTCGCTCGCCGGCGGCATCCGGGTCGGCGGCGAATCGATCATCGAGCATCGGATCATCAACAACCTGCATCCCGCGGTCCTGCCCGCCCTGGGGCTTGCCGTCGAGATCGGGACGGAATTGCCGGGCGCGCTCGGCATCGTGGAGACCTTCTCGGCGGCCGCCGCCGTGGAAGCCGCCGACGCGGCCGTCAAGAACGCCCCGATCGGGCTGTTCCGGATCCACTTGGCCATGGCCATGGGCGGGAAAGGCCTGGTGCTGTTTTGCGGCGGCCTGGGCGACGTCCGGGCCGGGCTGGACGCGGCCGTCGCCGTCATGGCCGAATCGGGCATGCTCGCGGGCAGCGCCCTGATTTCGGCCCCCTCGGCCGAGCTGCTGCGGGAATACATGTAAGGAGACAAGACGATGGCGGGAACATTCGACCGGACAGCCGTCGAGAAGATCGTGCGGGACGTCCTGCGGGATCTTCCCAAGGCCGAGGGCGCACCGCGCGGTGACGGCCCGGCGACTCCTCTCCCGGTCAATGTATCGGCCCGCCATATCCACCTCTGCCGCAAGGACTTCGAAGCGCTCTTCGGCCCGGGCGCCCAACCGACGCTCCTGCGGTCTCTCTATCAGGAGGGCCATTTCGCGGCCCGGGAGACCGTGGCCATTATCGGCCCCAAGAAGCGGATGATCCCGGAACTCCGCATCCTGGGCCCGCTGCGGGACCATTCGCAGGTCGAGCTGGCCTTCACCGACGTCATCCACCTGGGGCTCGAAAACGTCCAAGTCCGCATGTCGGGAGACATCGAGGGCACGCCCGGGGCCTGGATCCAGGGTCCGGCCGGCATGCTGGAGTTGAAGCAGGGCGTGATCCGGGCGGCCCTGCACGTCCACATGAACGAGCGCGACGCGGCCCGGATGGGGGTCGTCCACAAGGGCTTTCTGGCCCTCCGGGTCGAAAGCGACGCCCCGGTCGTTTTCGGACGCGTCCACGTCCGCGTCGACCCGTCCTTCAAGCTCGAAGTCCACATGGACACGGACGAGGCCAACGCCTGCCACCTGGCGGCGGCCCGAAACGTGTCCCTGATTCCCGTACCCGGGAGCATCGAAAGTCCCGACGACATCCACCATAAAGGAGCGCGTGCATGAGAAAAGCATTGGGCATGATTGAGACGATCGGCTTCGTCCCCATGCTGGAAGCCACGGATGCGGCCTGCAAGGCCGCCCACGTGACCTTCCTCCATTGGGAGCCGGCCGGTTCGGGCATGGTCACGGCCTTCTTCGAGGGCGAGGTCGCCGCCGTCAAGGCCGCCGTCGACGCCGGCGCCGAGGCCGCGGCCAAGCTGGGCAAGGTCGTGGCCGCCCAGGTCATCCCGAATCCGTACCAGGATCTCGAGGCTTTCACCGCGGGGAAGCCCAAGCCCCGGACCGCTTGAAGCGGGCCGAGCGAGAGGACGCAAATGAGCAATCAAGCCATCGGCATGCTGGAAACGCGGGGCATGGTCGGGCTGGTCACGGCCGGTGACGCCATGTGCAAGGCCGCCAACGTGACCATGATCCGGACGGTCGAGATCGGCGGCGGCTTCGTCACCACCGTGGTCAAGGGCGAAGTCGGCAGCGTCAAGGCCGCCGTCGAAGCCGGGCTGCTGACCCTGAAGGCCGTGGGGGCCGAGATCATCGCCGCCCACGTCATCCCCCAGCCGCACGATTCCACCCTCGGGCTCGTGGACAAGAAAGGCTGAGGCGCCGGCCGTCATGAAGATCCTGGTGCCGAACATCGGCAGCACGTCGTTCAAGTATCGGCTCATCGATATGGACGGCGAGGCCGTGCTCGGCGAGGGCAAGATCGAGCGCATCGGCCGGCCCGGCGGCGACTGCCCCGATTACCCCGCCGCCATCCGGCGCTGCCTGGACGCGCTGGTCGGCCCGGGCAAGCCGCTGGCCGCCCTGGACGAGCTGTCGGCCGTGGGCTTCAAGGCCGTTCACGCCCACGGGCTGACGGGCGCCGTGCCCGTGACGCCGGAAGTCCTGGCGGCCATGGAGGAATACGCCTTTCTCCTGCCGGCCCACAACCCGCCCTATGTCGCGGCCATGAAGGCCTTCGCCGCCGCGGCGCCCACGGTCCCGTCCGTGGCGCTTTTCGAGACGGCCTTTTTCACGGACATGCCCGAGGCGGCCTCCATCTACGCCGTGCCTTGGTCGTGGCGGGAGGAGGACGGGGTGCGGCGTTTCGGCTTCCACGGCGCCAGCCACCGCTATGCCAGCGACCAGGCGCGGCGTCTGGTCGGGCGGGACGGGCTGGCCCACATTTCCTGCCACCTGGGCGGCAGCTCGAGCCTGGCCGCCGTCAAGGACGGCCGGGCCGTCGACACCAGCTTCGGCATGACCCCCCAGAGCGGCATCCCCCAGAATAACCGGGTCGGAGACGTCGACGTCTTCGCCGTGCTGTATCTCATGAAAAAACACGGGCTCGGCCCCGACGAGATGGCCCGGACGCTGGCCCAGGAATCCGGGCTGGCCGGCATCTCGGGCCTCAGCGGCGACGTCCGCGACCTCGAGGCCGCGGCGGCCCGGGGACACGAGCGGGCCCGGCTGGCCCTGGAAGCCTATGTCTACGCCGTGCGCCGCTTCCTGGGGGCCTTCCTGATCGAGCTCGGCAAGGTCGATGTGATCACCTTCTCCGGCGGCATCGGCGAGCACTCGGCCTGGGTCCGGCGGCGCGTCCTGCGCGGCCTGGAGCCGTTCGGCATCATCCTCGACGATCGTCGCAACGAGGCGGCGGAGAAAAACACGCGCATCTCCGCCGAGTCCTCGCCGGCGCAGGTCTGGGTCGTCGAGACCAACGAAGAGATCGTCGTGGCCCGGGCCGCGGCGGACGTCCTGAAAAGAATCCAAGCGGAAAAATCGGCGGGACGCGCGGCGTCCTGAGACAAAGGAGTTCCTATCATGGTGAATCCGGCGATCGGAATGATCGAAACGCGGGGCCTGACGGCCCTGGTCATGGCCACCGACGCGATGCTCAAGGCGTCGGCGGTGGAGTTCATGGGCTGGCGGAAGGTCGGCAGCGGTTTGTGCTCCGCCTACGTCAAGGGCGACGTGGCCGCCGTGCGGACCTCCCTGGACGCCGGCATCGCCATCGCCCGCGAGGTCGGCCAAATCGTCAACACCCAGGTCCTGTCGCGCCCCCACGACGAGATCCAGGGCATGGTCCCGAAGCGCTGACCGGGCGCGGAGTCAAGACCATGCTACTGGCCAAAGTCATGGGGACGGTCGTCTCTTCGCAGAAGCACGCCAAGTTCCAGGGTATGAAGCTTTTCCTCATCCAACCCTGCGGTAGCTCCGATAAGAAGCTCGTCCCGCAGGGCGGCAGCTTGGTCGCCGTCGACTGCGTGACCTGCGGCGTCGGCGACCTGGTCCTCTTCACCCAGGGCAGCTCGGCCCGCATGACCGAGTGCACCAAGGACAGCCCCGTCGACGCCGTGATCATCGGCATCGTCGATGCCGTCGAGGTCCACGGCAAGCCCCTGGGGAAGCCCTAGCCGGGGAAGGGAGCGCGTTCGGCCATGATGAGTTTCCCCCCTCCTCCTCCCTACCGCGACCTGGACATCCCGGCCGTCGTGGCCGAGGTCGTCCGCCGGATGTCCGCCGAGCGGGCCGCCGGAAGCGCCGCGGACGCCGCGGCCGGCCCGGAGCCCGCGCATCCCGGGGCGGACGGCGTCTTCCCGACCGTCGACGAAGCCGTGGCGGCCGCCCGCCGGGCCCAGCCCAAGCTGGCCGCGCTGACCCTCGACCAGCGGGGCCTCATCGTCGACATCATCAAGAAATACTGCGTGGAAAACGCCGCGGAGCTGGCCCACATGGAGTTCCAAGAGTCCCGCATCGGGCGGGAGGACCACAAGCTCCAGAAGCTGACCATCATCTCCAAGGTCCTCGGCGTCGAGTCCCTGCGGACCAGGGTCCGGGTCGACGACACCGGGACCGAGTTCATCGCCGCCGCCCCTTTTGGCGTCATCGGCATGGTCACGCCGGCGACGCACAGCGTCCCGACCATGGCCGGCAACGCCATCAACGTCATCGCGGCCGGGAACACGGCCGTCTTTTCGCCCCACCCCGCGGCCAGCCGCTGCCTGCAGTACGCCTTGAAGCAGATCAACCGGAGAATCCGGGCCAAAACGGGGCTGGAGAACCTGATCACCACCATGGCCAAGCCGTCCATCGAGGCGGCCGGCGAGCTCTTCCGTCATCCGGGCATCGCCATTCTCAACATCACCGGCGGCCCGGCCGTCGTCAAGGCGGCCATGAAAGCCGGCAAGCGGGTCATCGCCGCGGCGCCGGGCAACCCGCCCGTCGTCGTCGACGAGACCGCCGACATCCCGGCCGCCGTCAAGCACATCATCTTCGGGGCCTCCTTCGACAACAACCTCCTGTGCCTCGGCGACAAGGAGGTCTTCGTCGTCGAAGCGGTCATGGACGAGTTTATGACAGCCATGCGCCGGGCGGGAGCGGTCGAGCTCGCTCCCGGCCAGATCGAGCGCCTGGCCCAGGCCGCCTTCGTCCTCGACAAGGCCTCCGGCGAGCGGCACGTGAACCGCGACTTCGTCGGGAAAAGCGCGGCCGTCCTGGGCCGGGCGGCGGGCGCGATCGTAGCCGACTCCGTCGACCTGCTGTTCGGCGAGACGGAGGAGAACCATCTTTTCGTCCAGGAGGAGCAGATGATGCCGTTCCTCCCGATCGTCCGGGTCAAGGACGTCGACGCCGCGATCGCGGCGGCCAAGCGGGCCGAGCACGGCTACCATCACTCGGCCATGATCCACACCCGGAACGACGAGACGGCCCGGCGGATGGCCCGCATCCTGGACACCACCCTGTTCGTCCGCAACGCGGCCTGCACGGCGGCCCTCGGCGTCGACGGGCCGGGCTACCTGAGCTACAGCATCGCCACGGCCACCGGCGAGGGAGTGACGACGCCGCTGACCTTCACCCGCCAGCGGCAGATGATCATCGGCGGCCGCTACGACTATTTTTAAACCGAGGAGAGAATCCGGTGTACCTGGCGAGAATCGAGGGCTCGGCGGTGACGACCCTTCACCACAAGAGCCTGGTCGGCCGCAAGCTGCTCATCGCCCGGCGCTGCGAGCCCGACGGCCGTCTGGCGGCCGAGCCGGTACTGGCCCTCGACGCCGTGGGAGCGGGCCTGGGCGACCTGGTCCTGATCTCCACGGACGGCGAGCTGGCCCGCAGCCTGACCGGCCACAAGACGGCGCCCGTGCGCCTGACGGCCGTGGGCATCGTCGACGCCGTCGACGGACCGAAGCCGGGAGACATCCGATGAGGCTGGGCATCGTCAAGGGAACCGTGGTCCTCGGCCGCGGGCTGGCCGCCCTGGAGGGCACCCGCTACCTGATCATCGAGCCCTTGACGTCGGACGACCTGAAAGCCGGCGCCACCCGGGGAAGCGGCCGGGAAGTCGTGGCCGCCGATCACCTGGCCCCCGGCCCGGGGCAAATGGTCTGCTTTGAAGAGGGCCGCGAAGCCTGCGCTCCGTGGCTTCCGGCCGGCGTCCCGATCGACGCCTACGTCAGCGGCATCATCGACTCGATATCCTATCAACCGGCGGAATGACAACATGAAACAGCTTTCCCTGCGGGGCCAAAACGTGATTTCGGGCGCGGTCATCGGCCAGGCGGCGCGCGACGGCTGCACGGAGATCCTCATCGACGGCGACGCGGTCGTCACCTCGCTGGCCCTGGATTCCGCCGCGATGGCGGGCATCCGCCTCGTCCGCGAAGGAGACGCCCGCCGCTTCGACGCCCCCGCCGGGGCCTTCGCCGCCGCGGGCGGGCCGGCTTCCCCCGAGGTCCTGTTTGCGTCCGCCGAGGCGCGGGCCGCCAAGGACGAGATCGTGGCCGTCGGCAGGAAGCTCTGGCAGCGATCCTACGTCGACGGCAACGGCGGCAACATCTCCTGCCGGATCGGGGACAAGCACGTCCTGTGCACGCCGACCCTGGTCAGCAAGGGCGACCTTACCCCGGACGACCTCTGCCTGGTCGATCTGGACGGGAACCAGATCGCGGGCCGCAGGAAAAAGACGAGCGAGATCCTGCTCCACCTGGAGATCATGAAGGCCCAGCCCAAGGCCCGGGCCTGCGTCCATGCCCATCCCCCGCATGCCACGGCCTACGCCATCACGGGCATGGTGCCGCCCGTGCGGGTCATCCCCGAAGCCGAGATCTTCGTCGGATACGCCGCCTTCGCCCCCTACGGCACGCCCGGCACGGCCGACATCTCCCGCCACGTCGTCGAGCTCGTCGCCGACCACAACACCATCCTGCTGGGAAATCACGGCGTCATCTGCTGGGCCGACACGCCCCTGCGCGCCGAATGGTGCATCGAGATCCTCGAGACCTACTGCCAGACGCTCCTTATCGCCTCGCAGTTGAACGTCCCGATCAAGACGATCCCCTCGGACAAGTCCGCCGCCCTCCTCGACACCAAGAGAAAGTTGAATCTGCCCGATCCCCGCTTGAGCGGACGGGCATGCGACGGGGAGGACCTCGGGAGCGAGCTGACCGGCATCACCGTCTGCCCGGGCGCCTGCGCCGCCGGCAACGGCCCCTGCCGGCTGAACGGATCGTGCGACTGCCCGCGGGAGCGGACCGGGACGCCGGTTCCGAAGCGCGCGAGCGGCGAATCCGAGGCCCTGATCGGCCGCATCGTCGACGAGGTCATGAAGGCCCTCGGCCGATAGGCCGTCGAGCCGCGAATCGATCCCCTGCGGCGCCATGAGCCTGCTTCTCGAAGGCCTCCGCCGCTGGGGACGCCCGCTCATCGATCGGCCAAGGCCGCCGCTGTGAGATAAACCAAGCGGATGATCCGGGCCATCCACTCGGGGTTGATTTTGGCGGCTTCGTCGCCCGTCTGATGATAGTCCGCGTGCATGACGCCCGCCCAGTATAGATAGGGCACGCCGGCGGCGGCGAAAGGCAGGTAGTCGCTGACGATGCCGGAGCTCTTGACCACGGCTTCGGCCTGCGGCCAGAGATCGATGCCGATCGTCTGATCGGCCTGCCGCAGGATCTCGCCCAAGCCACGGCCCGCCGCGAAAGCGACCACGGCGAAATTATCGGCCGAGATGTTTTTTTGCGCCTCGGCCGGGACCTTGAGCCTCCTCATCCGGGCCTTCAGGCTCTCCTCGTCATAGGTTCGCCCGATCATGTCGAGATTGAGGTAGGCCGCCGCGCGGGACAGGGGGAAAGCGGGCTTCCGGATATAGGCGGACGAGCCGAGCATACCCAGCTCTTCCCCGGTCCACAGGCAAAAGACGATCGTCCGTTTCGGCTTCACGGGCAAGCCGGCGATCGCCCGGGCGATCGCCAGGACGCCGGCCGCGCCGCTGCCGTTGTCGTCGGCGCCGTTGAAGACATACCGGTCCCGCCGGCCCAGGTGATCCAGGTGCGCGCCTATCGTCACGGTTTCGTCTTTCAGCTTCGGATCGCTTCCGGGAATGAAGCCGACGACGTTATGGCAGCGCAGCAGCCGTTCGCACTCGGCCGTCGTCCGGATGGTCAGCTTGCCGCCGGCGATTTCAAGGGAGGCCGGCTTCCAATCGCTTTTGATCCTGGCCCGCAGGCCTTCGATGTTCCGCCCCGAAGAGGACAGGAGGACATCGGCCGCTTCCCGGGTTATGAAGATGGCTCCTCCTTCCCGCTTCGCGCCGGGCAGGGTGCACAGACGGCTCGGCTCCGTGATCAGCGGCCGCTCGTCGCTCTCCGCGGCCGGCCCCATCTGATCGTAGATATCGCCGTCTTTCATGTCATCCCTGACCACGAGGACGGCGACCGGGCCGAGCTTGGCGACTTCGGCGGCCTTGTTGAGCGGGCCGATGAAGGAGCGGAACCCCTTGTATTTTTCGGCCAGATCCGCCTTCATGAACGGAGAGGCCGGATCGTCCCGGCCGGGAACCCCGTCGAGGATCATGACGATCCGGCCTTTGACGTCCAGCTTGGCGAAGTCGTCATAGCCGATCGAGTCCTCGCGGATGCCGTAGCCGGCGAAAACCACGGGCGCGGTAAGCGTCTCCGGGATCCGGTTCCGATAATAGTTCTCCAAGTCGACGCCTTCGTGGAAGACCCGGCCGCCGCCGGCGCTCTCTTGGCTTCCCTGCCAGGAGAGCGTGCATCCCAGGCCGGTATACTCCTTCATCACGACTTCCTGCAGATAGCTTCGGGCCCCGTCTCCCCCCGAGTCTCCGGCCGGCTCGATCCGCCAAAGGGCGAAGAGCGACGCGGCGTACTCGGCCGCCAAGCGATAGCCGCGGGAGCCGGCCTCCCGGCCCTCCAGGAAATCAGAGGCCAGGAAGGAAAGTAAGGCTCGGGAAGCCGGGCCGGTCAGGGTCTCGAATCCGGCCCGATAGCGCTCCGGAACGGCCGCCCGTGTTTCGACTTTGATCAAGGCGTTATCGCCGGCCCCGCCGCCTTGTTTTGGTTCCTGCGGCACGGCTTGTCCGGGAACGGCCGCGAAACTGAAAAGAACCAATATCCCTGTCGCAAATGATCGGCGCATATCGGAAGCCTCCCAAACGATGGATTCATAGATAGAACGCTTGGCGGCCGGGAACAGGGACATAAAGACGACGGTCATTCGGCGGCGATGGCGTTGAGCGCCTTGCGCCGCTCCTTCCAATCCGGCAGGCACCGGGCCAATAGCGAGTAGAAAGACGCGCCGTGGTCGTGATGCTTGAGGTGGCAGAGCTCGTGCAGGACGACGTACTCGACGAGAGACGGAGCCGTTTGCACCAGGCGGGTATTGAAGACGATGCGCCCGTCCCGGCCGCAGCTCCCCCAGCGCCTTTTCATCCAGCGGAGAGACCACGGCGGCGCGGCGAGGCCGCCGAAGGGATCCGCCTCCAAGCCCCGGTCCAGGGCCGCCGCGAGAACCTGCCCGGCCCGCCGCTTAAGCCAGGATTCGATCCTGCGGCGGACGGCCTCCCGGTCATGGATGTCCGCGACGGGCACGACGAGAACGCCGTCCGCGAATGCCGCCCGCCTGGCCCGGCCCGGCTCGATCTTCACGGGATAGGTTTGGCCGAGGATCGAGATCAGGCCCGTTTCGGCGGACTTCGCCGGGGCATGCAATCGGATGCGGGTTTCGCTCTTTCGGACGGCGCGTTCGATCCAGGCGGCCTTCTCGCGGGCGAAGGCCAGGACCCGGGCCGGAGCGACGCCGCGGGGGACGGAGGCCCGGACGCGGCCGTCGTCGAGAACGGCAATCCGTATCCGCCGCCCCTTGCCCCGCTCCAGAGAAAGGGGGATTTTCCGGGAAGCCGTCTCGAGGATCAGGGTTTCCGCCGCGGGCCTCACCCGAGAAGCTTCCTCTTCTTCAGCCAGCGCTCGCGCAGGCGGACGCTGTCCAGGCCGAGGCAGGCGCCGCCGGACAGGGGATTCTTGCCCAGGCCTTCGAAGCGCAGGGTGTGCTTGCCCGTCTTCAGGGTGTAGCTCCCCAGGTAGTGCTCCTGGACGAAGAGCGTCTTGGCGTAGAGGTCGTAGTCCTTGGTCTTCTGGCCGGCCATGTAGTCCTCGGGCTGACCGATGACCTTGCCGTCCAGGAAGATGCGCCAGATGCCGGAATTCTCGGCATGGGTCAGCCAGAGCATGAGGCCTCGGTACTCTTCCTTGTCCACCGTGAACTCGACTTCGAACACGGGATGGTCGAAGACGGGCTGGAAGAGGATCTGCCCCTCCCCCGTCCAGTCGTAGCCCTTCTCGAGGCTCACGACCCCGTCCGAGTGCTTGGCCGTCGGGAGCATGGTCTTGGCTTCGATCACCCGGTCGAGCTCGGGCAGGATCCGGTCCGCGAGCGGCGGCAGTTTGGTGAACCGCTTGGGCTGGCCGATCTGGTACCAGAAGGCGACCGTGGCGATATCGTCCTCGCGCTCGACGTGGCCCTCGGTCTTGCCGCTCTCCGTCTCGTCGCCGGTGATCCAGCCGGTGTGCTCGATCTCGAAGCGCAGCGACTTGGTGAAGCGGACCGGATCCGGGATGTGCCAGCGGTAGAGCGTGTAGCGGGCCCCCAGGTCCTCGAAGTCCGGGCTCATGAAGGTGCAGCCGAAATAAGGATAGAGGGCCTGGTTCAAGCCCCAGGCCATCAGGAAATAGTCCTCCGTCCCCGTGCCCTGAATGCTCGGCTTCGCGTCGCCGTCGACGTAAAACTTGGCGTCGCCCTCGCCGAACCAGAAGGGGCTGCGGGAGCGCGCCGAAAGGACGGTGCCGATGTAATGCCCTTCGCCCTCGGCGTCCAGGATCAGGTAGTCGTGCCCCGTCTTCTCGGGGAACTCGTTGCGGTACTGGGCGCAGAAATATCCCGTCCGGGGCGGCACGGGCTGCTCGGTGTAGTCGATGTGATAGTAGAAGGAGCGGACGTTCTTGGCTCCTTCATTGGTCACGGTGATGAGGCCGCGCTTATGGAAAGGCATCGGAAAGTAGACGTTGTAGCCGTCGCCGCCCTCGACCATCATCGGCAGGGAGGCGATCTCGCGCCGCGCGCCGAAGCCCGCGGCGAAGAAGTCGCCGAGCGGCGCCTCGACCGCCGGCTCCTTGGCGTCGTCCCAGTACATCCGCAGGACGATCTCGTCGGGGCGGGCCGAGCCGGTCGGCTCCAGCCAGTTCGGCCGGGCCTCGTTGAAGGTCAGCCAGATGTGGTTGATCACCGCCGGTCCCTTGATGTCGGCCAGGACCTTGGTCTCGCCGGGGACGATGTACCGGACGCGGTCGCCGTTGCCGGCCGGATTCGGATCGGCGGACGTGACCGCTTTCGACCGGCCCGGCTGGATTTGGGCCAACCCGGCCAGGTCTTGCGCGGACAGCCCGGCGGCGACGAGAAGCAGGAACCCGGCCGTCAGGAGACGGCGGGAGACGAATGAGCGCATGACGGACCTCCTCGAAACTTCTCCCCTGTCATCGGAAAACCGGGGCCGGGCGCCGCGCCTACTCGAACCGCTCCACGATGGCCCGGTTCTGCTCGTTCAGGATGCTCTTGGCCTCGGGCGTGAACAGGTACTCGATCCGGTTCCGGTAGTAGTCCTCGATCTTGCTGCGGACCATCTTCATCGTCGAGTTGAGCAGGTGGTTCTGCTCGGAGAAAGGCTCGCCCAGGACGGCGATCGTGGCAGGCAGCCAGCGGCCGGGGAACTGGCCGGCGAACTCGCCGCCTTCCTTGTACTTGGCCACCTCGGACTCGAGCAGGCGCAGCACCGCGTCCTGGCCTTCCGCCGTCTTGACCGACAAGCCTTTCTTCTTGAGCCAGCCCAGGACCGCTTCCTTGACCGGCACGAGCAGGCCCACGGTGTAGGGCGACTGGTCGTTATAGAGCATCAATTGCTCGATGTAGGGCGAGTTGTCGGTGATGGCCTCCTCGATCAGTTCGGGGCTGTACTTCTCGCCGTCGTTGGCGATGAGCAGGCTTTTGACCCGGCCGAGCACGTACAAGTAGCCGTCCGCGTCGAGGTAGCCCAGGTCGCCGGTGTAGAGCCAGCCGCCGCGCAGCGCTTCGGCCGTGGCCTTTTCGTTGCGCCAGTATCCGGCCATGACGTTCTCGCCCCGAACGACGATCTCGCCGGAAGCCCCGGTCGGCAGAGAATTGCCATCCGAGTCGCAGATACGGATCTCCAGGTTCGGCATGACCCGCCCGGAGGAGCCCAGCTTGTGGTGGGTCAGGCTGTTGGCCGAGATGACCGGGGCGGCTTCGGTCAGCCCGTAGCCCTGGAGCATGGGGAAGCCGACGGCGTAGAAGAAGCGCTGCAGCTCGATGTCGAGCAGGGCTCCGCCGCCGACGAAGAACTTCAGGCGGCCGCCGAAGTTCTCCCGGATCTTGCTGAACAGCAGTTTGTCGTAGAGGGCCATGACGGGCGCCTTCAGCTTCTGCGCGCCGCGGCCGCGGTTCCAGCCTTCCTTGTTGTAGGCGTAGGCCGTCTTCATGGCCTTGGCGAAGAGCGCTTCGATTTTGGGGCCCTTGTCCCGTATCCCCTTTTCGATCGTCTTGCGGAAGTTCTTGGCCAGGGCCGGCACGCTCAGGAAGACGTGGGGGCGCAGCTCCTTGATGTTGAGCGGGACGTTGCGGAGGGTCTCCAGGGCCGTCTTGCCCTGGGCGACGGAGGCGATCGAAGCCCCGCTCTTCATCATCATATAGAGGCCGCAGGTGTGCCCGAAGGCGTGGTCCCAGGGCAGGACGTTGAGCAGGACCCAATCCGGCTGGGGATCGATCAGGGCCGTGCCCTGCTCGATGTTGGCCGTGTAGTTGCGGTGGGTCAGGACGATGCCCTTGGGATCGGCCGTCGTGCCCGAGGTGTAGCAGATGTTGGCCGGATCATCCTCGCGCACGGACTGCCAGCGGGCCTCGAAGGCGGCCCGGCTGTGGCCGAGGAAGTCCTCGCCCTTCTTGAGCACGGTTGCGGCCGAGATCTCGTCGGCCTCGAAGGACTTGAGGCCGTCGAAGCAGATGGTCAGCTTGAGGTCGGGCAGGTCGGGTTTGACCTGGCGGATCTTGCCGATATGGTTCTGGGAGACCAGCGCCATCCGGCAGCCCGAGTGGAGGAGCCGGAACTTGAGGTCGGCCCGCTCGTCCAGCTTGACCGAGATGGGCACGTCGACGGCGCCGACGTAGAACAGCCCCAGTTCGCCTATGACCCAGTCGTTGCGGCCTTCGGAGATCAGGGCCACCCGGTCGCCCTTCTCCAGGCCCAGGCTCATCAGCCCGGCCGCGAAGCGGTGGACGAGCGGCTTCATCTGGGCGAAGGTGGTGCCCTCGTACTTGTCGGCTTTCTTCTCCCACATCAGGACGTTGTCGGGATACCGTTCCACGCTGGTCTCGAACAAGCGGGGCAAAGTGCGCGGTGCGTTCATTCGCTCCTCCCGGTTCAAAGTGCGTTCATCCTATCGCGCCGCCGGGGGTCTTGTCAAAATGCCCGTTGACAAGCCGCGACCGGGGCCGATATCCTGGGAGCAGGGGAAAGAGGCCCGATGAATAAAGCGACCCCGCCCGCGACGGCCTCGAAAGGAAATCCCATGACCCGCCGCTCCCGCTTCATTTTTCCGAGCCTTCTCCTGGCGGCGGCCGCCGCGGCGATGATGGCGGCCGGCCCGGCCTGCAAGGGAGGAACCCGCCTGACCGGCGCGGCCGACAAGGCCCTGGCCGAACAGGAAGCCGCCGAGGCGGCCGACAAGGCCGCGTCCGAGGAGGCGGCCGCCAAGCCCGAGCCCAAGCCCGAGCCCAAGGTCAACGACGCGATGTACGTCGAGATCACGGCCCGCTCCGTCCTCATCCGGGAGAAATACGCCGAGACGCCGGAGACAATCGATCCGGAAATCGACAAGGTCTACGACGCATTCAGCATCACCGCGGCCGATTACCGGGAGTTCGCCAAGACCCTCGTCCCGCCGAAGTCCTACGAGCTTCAGAAGAAGATCCAGGAGAAGATCCAAACCCTGGCCCACGAATACCGATGACCTCGGGATCCGGGCCGGCCGCCGAATTGATGGCGGCGGGCCGGATATGGTAGATTGAGGACATGGCCGAAGATCCCGCCGTCAGCGACCAGATGGACGACATCCTGCATCCGGATACCCGGGCCAAGTCGTTCCGCATCACCATCGTGTTCGGACGCCGGGTCCACCCGAACTACGCCCCGGCGGTCGCCTGGGCCAAGCGCAACCCGACCTACCGCGAGGAAGGGCAGGGCGATTGGATCCGCCATTCGGCGGTCTACACCCCGGCCGAGGTCGAGGATCTTTTCAAGCTGTTCAACCTGGTCCACGACTGGGAGACAACCGAGATCCTGGTCAACCACAAGCGCCTGCCCTACGGCCACCAGCTCTGGCTGCCGTTGATGTGGTTCTACCGCATCCGCTGAATCGCACGGAATGGAGGTTCCTCCCATGAAAAAGACCATCGCCCTGACCGTTCTCCTTCTCTCGCTGGCCGGGCTGGCCGCGGCCCTCGAGGAAGGCAGGTTCTTCACCTACCCGACCATCCATGGCGACACAATCGTCTTCACCTACGAGGCCGACCTCTGGACCGTGAGCGCCCAGGGCGGCACGGCGGTCCGCCTGACCACGTTCCCCGGCACCGAGAACTTCGCCAAGCTGTCCCCCGACGGGAAATGGCTCGCCTTTTCGGCGTCCTACGACGGCATCACGGCCGTGTACCTCATGCCGGCCGAGGGCGGCGCCCCGGTGCGCCTGACCTATACCCCCGGCGCGGCCCAGGCCATCGCCTGGACGCCGGACGGGACGGAAGTGGTCTTCCGCTCAGCCATGGAGAACTTCATCGGCCGCGATCCGGCCTTGTACTCGGTCAGCCGCCGGGGCGGAGCGCCCGTGCGGCTCGTCGACCGGGGCGTCCTGATCAGCTTCATGCCCGAGGAGCACAAGTTCCTCTACAACCGCCGCGGCGCGGAGGAATACTACTGGAAGCGCTACAAGGGCGGCCAGTACATGGACATCTGGATGTACGACGCGGCGGCCAAGACGTACGCGCCGGTCACCGACTACGTCGGACGCAACAGCTACCCGATGTGGATCAACGGCTTGATGTGTTTCGTCTCCGACCGCGGCAACGGCATCTGCAACCTTTACACCCAGAAGCTGGGCACGGCGGACGTCAAGCCGGTCACCCGCTACGATGACGTCGACGTCATGTACCCCAATACCGACGGCCGCTCGATCGTATACGTCCAGGACGGCCATCTTCACGTCCTGGAGGCCAAGTCCGGACAGGACCGCGAGATCCAGGTCCGAGTCCCGTCCGACCGTTGGGCCCTGCGGACCAAGGTCATCAACCCGCGCGATTACGTCCATACCGTCAATCTGGCCAATGACGGCAAAACGGTCGTCCTGGAGGCCCGCGGCGACGTCTTCCGTGTGCCCACGGGCCGCGACGTCACGGATAACCTGTCCAACACGCCGGGCACCCGGGAAACGTACCCGGCCCTCTCGCCGGACGGCAAGACCGTGGCCTTCTTCAGCGACAAGAGCGGCGACTACCAGCTCTACACCCAGAGCGTCGGCGGCGGCGAGTGGACGGCCCTGACGACCGACTTGAACCGGGCCGCCTACAAGCTGATCTGGTCCCCCGACGGCAGGAAGATCCTCTTCGGCAACAAGGACTTCAGCCTGTTCTACGTCGACGTGGCCAGCAAGAAGCTGGTCAAGTTCGACTCCTCCAACCAGATGAAGAACGACGAATTCATCTGGGAGATGGCCGATTACGCCTGGTCCCCCGACTCCCAGTGGATCGCTTACGGCCTGGTCCAGTACAACCGCAACAACAAGATCTTTCTCTACAGCCTGGCGACGGGCCGGAAGACCGCGGTGACCGACGACTTCTACGACAACCTCTACCCCTCCTTCGACGCCGACGGCAAGTACCTCTACTACGTCTCCAGCCGCGCCTTCGACGTCCAGATGGACTTCTACGAGGACAACCACGTCCTGCCGGCTCCCCAGCAGGTCATGGCCGTTCAGCTTCGCGCCGGCGAAAAGCCGCCCTTCGCGGCCGCCGACGCCGTCAAAGGCGAGGCCAAGGCGGAGGCGGCGGCCTTCCGCATCGACACCGAAGGGCTGCTGCAGCGGACCTACCCCCTGCCCGTCCCGGCCGGCAACTATTTCTATCTCAAGGCCGGCAAGGGCAAGGTCCTGTGGGCCTCCATCGACGCCTTCAGCGAGACCGAGTACGAGGAAATCTTCCGGCCCAAGTACAATCAGGCCAAGTGGAGCCTCCACGTCTTCGACATGGCCGAGCGCCGCGACGTCGTGCTCACCGACAAGATCAGCGACTTCGGCCTTTCGGCCAACCAGGAGCAGATCATCCTGCGCAAGGAAGGCGACTTCTTCACGACGGCCGTCGACCGGGCCTTCGCCTCCAAGGGACTGGGCGAGCGACTGAGCCTGTCCGGCCTGCTTTACACCGTCGACCCGCAGAAGGAATGGCACCAGATCTTCGACGACGCCTGGCGCTGGTACCGGGACTTCTTCTATGACGCCAACTTCCACGGCCGCGATTGGAAGGCCATGGGCGCCCGCTACCGGGCTTATATCCCCTACCTGTCCTCGCGCGGCGAGCTGAACTGGGTGCTGTCCCAGATGGTCGGCGAGCTGTGCGTTTCCCACACCTACGTCGGCGGCGGCGACCTCGGACCGGCCGCAGCCCCGGGCTCGCCGGTCTTCACCGGCCTGCTGGGAGCCGACCTGGCCGCGGACAAGGCCTCCGGCCTCTACAAGCTGGCCAGGATCTACGGCCCGACCAACGTCAATCTGAGCCTGACCGGTCCCCTCGTCCGGCCCGACATCGCGGTCAAGGAAGGCGACTTCCTGCTGGCCATCAACGGCACCGCGCTGAAGTCCGGCGACGACTACTTCAAGCTCCTCCAGACGACCCCCGGGCGCACGATCAAGGTGACGATCAACGCCAAGCCGGCCCTGGAAGGGGCCAAGACCTACGAGATCGAGCCCCTGCGCAGCGACACCCAGCTGCGGTATTTCCGCTGGATCCAGGACAACATCAGCACCATCGAAAACGCCACCGGCGGCAAGGTCGGCTACATGCACATCAACGCCATGGGCTCGGGCGGCATCGGCGAGTTCGACAAGTACTGGCGGGCCTTCCGCAACAAGGACGGCATCATCATCGACGTCCGCCGCAACAGCGGCGGCTGGACGGAGTACTTCCTGATCGACAAGCTGGAGCGGGCCATGACCAGCCAGAACGTCCTGCGCGGCATGGTTCCCTTCCGCTATCCCGGGACGGCCGGCAACGGCAACTACGTGGTCATCTCCAACGAGAACAACGGCTCGGACGGCGAGGCCTTCGTCGAGGACTTCAAGGCCCGCCGGCTGGGCACGGTCGTCGGCGTCCGCTCCTGGGGCGGCCTGGTCGGCATCCTCAACCAGCAGCTGACCATCGACAACGGCACGGTCGAGCAGTCCAACAACGCCTTCTACGGCCGCGACGGCAAGTGGATCGTCGAGAACCACGGCGCCGATCCCGACGTTCTGGTCGAGAACGATCCGTCATCGATCGCCGCCGGACGCGACCTGCAGCTCGAGAAGGCCATCGAGGTGATGTTGGACAAGATCAAGAAGAACCCGGCCGCCTTCCCGCTGGTTCCCGCTTACCCCAAAAAGTGAACGTTTCGGCCTTTTAACGGGGAACGCCTTCGGGCGTTCCCCTTTTTTAGGATCTTCTCCCATCTCCGGGGATAGCGTTCCGGGGTTACCGTTCGGGGGAACGGTACAATGCGCCGTGATCGGGTCTTGACTGGACAATTGTTCCATGGAGATTCTACGGCGCGAATGTATCACAAGCGGTCAGCCGATCTCCTCGAAGCGGGCCGTGAAATGGCGGAGGAATCGCGGCTCGTCCACGATGCGCAGGCCCCAGACCCGGTCCCTATGGCGGTTGATGGCGGCCAGGGCTTCGGCCACGTAGCTAAGATGGGCGGCCGTGTAGACGCGGCGGGGCAGGGCCAGGCGGACCATCTCCAGCCGCGGGAAGACCATCTTCCCCGTCCGGGGGTCCTTATGGCCGAACATGACGCCGCCGATTTCGACCGCTCTCACGGCGCTCTCGCGGTAGAGGGCCACGGTCAGGGCCCAGCCCGGGAATTGCTCCCGCGGGATGTCCGGCAGGATCCGGTCGGCCAGAAGGTATATGGCGCTCCCACCCGCCGGCTTGAAGTACGGCACGCCGGCCTCGTCGAGAAGGGCCCCGAGATAGGCGGCCTGGGCGGTCCGATAGGCGAGATAATCCTCCTCCACGACCTCGGCCAGCCCCTGGGCGATGGCTTCCAGATCCCGGCCGGCCAGCCCACCATAGGTGTAGAATCCCTCCGAGATGATCAGGATGCTCTTCAGGCTCTTGGCCAGCTCGCCGTCGGCGAGGGTGATGAAGCCGCCGATGTTGACCAGGCCGTCCTTCTTGGCGCTCATGGTCGCCCCGTCGGCGTGGGAGAACATCTCCCGGGCGATGGCGGCGACCGTCTTACGGGCGTAGCCCTTCTCCCGCCGCTTGATGTACCAGGCGTTCTCGGCGAAGCGGCAGGCGTCGAAGAAGAAGGGGATCCCGGCTTTCCGGCAGACGGCGCTGACCTTGCGGATGTTGGCCATGGACACCGGCTGGCCGCCGCCGCTGTTGTTGGTCACGGTCAGCATGACCAGGGGAATCCGGGTCCGGCCCTTGGCGGCGATGAACGCCTCCAGCTTGGCCACGTTCATGTCGCCCTTGAACGGGCAGTCCGAATCGGGATCGTAGCCCTCGTCGCTGACCAGGTCGACGGCCGTCGCGCCCCGGACCTCCACGTTGGCCCGGGTGGTATCGAAATGGATATTGCTCGGGACGAAGTCGCCCTTTTTGACCAGGCCCTCGAACAGGATCCTCTCGGCGGCGCGGCCCTGGTGGGTCGGAATGACGTGCTCGAACCCGAAGAGGTTCCGCACGGCCTTCTCGAAGCGGAAGAAGCTGCGGGCCCCGGCGTACGACTCGTCGCCGCGCATGATCCCCGCCCACTGGACGTCGCTCATGGCCGCGGTGCCCGAGTCGGTCAACAGGTCGATGAAGACCTTCTCGGCCGGTATGCCGAAGACGTTGAAACCGGCTTTCCGCAAAACCTGCTCCCGCACGGCGCGGGACGGAAGGTGCACGGACTCCACGGTTTTGATGCGAAAGGGCTCGACGGGCGGTTTGATGGTGGTCACGGGATTCTCCTTGGCTGCGGTCAGAACGAAACGAGCTTCTTGAAATCGGTGTAGCGGGCGGCGATCTCGTCCGGCCGCAGGGGCTTGAAGCGTTCGAGGCCGAAGCCTTCGATGGTGAACGAGGCCATGACGCTGCCGTAGACGGCGGCCCGCCGGATCTCACGGCGGCTGAAGCTCCCGGCCTTGTCCAGCCAGCCCAGGAAGCCGCCGGCGAAGCTGTCCCCCGCCCCGGTCGGATCGACGACCCACTTGCAGGGTAGGGCCGGAATGGACAGGACGAGATCCGGGCCGAAGACCATGGCCCCGTGCTCGCCCTTCTTGACGACGACGATGCGCGGCCCCATCTCCCGGATCGCCGCAGCGGCCAGGATCAGGTTGCGCTCGCCGGTCAGCAGGCGGGCCTCCTCGTCGTTGGCGAAATAGACGTCGACCCGCTTCAGGATCCGCCGCAGCGCCTCGGGCTTGGAGTCGATGTACAGCCGGATCGTGTCCAGGGCCGTCAGGCGCGGTTTTTCGACCTGGTGGAAGATGGCCTCCTGCAGGTCGGGGTCGATATTGGCCAGGAAAAGGATGCCGGCTTTCTTGTAAGCGTCCGGAATTTCCGGCCGGAAGTCGAGAAAGACATTGAGGTCGGTCCGGATGGTGTCGCGCTGGTTGGGATCATCGCCGTAGCGGCCGTGCCAATGAAAAGTCCGGCCGCCCTTGACGGTTTTCAGGCCCTTGAGATCCACGCCCCTCTTCTTCAGAAAGGCCACGACGCTCTTGGGAAAATCCTCGCCCACCACGGCCACGATCCCGGGCCGGGTAAAATAGCTGGCGGCCACGGCGCCGTAGGTGCACGATCCGCCGACGATCTTGTCGCGGCGCTCGCCGGGGGTTTCGATGGTGTCGAAGGCGACGGAACCGACGATGACCAGGCTCATCGGACGCCACCCGGCAGGTATTTGCCGATGATCAGGGCCAGCCGCCGCCGCATGGCGGGTGTGATCCGCTTGGGATCGGTGACGAGCGCCCCGGCCAGGGCGTTGCGGCAGCCGCAGGCCGCGTCGTCATGCGGCGGCAGGGAAGCCACGGCCTTGCGGATGATCGTCTTGGCGTTATGGATGTTGAGCCGCAGGTTTTCCAGGATGAGGTCGACCGTGACGCTCTCCTCCCCGGCGTGCCAGCAGTCGTAGTCCGTGGCCAGGTTCATGGTGGCGTAACAGATCTCGGCCTCGCGGAAGAGCTTGGCCTCGGTCGCGCCGGTCATGCCGATGACCGAGCCGCCCCACAGGCGGTGCATCTCGGATTCCGCCTTGGTCGAGAAGGCCGGCCCTTCCATGCAGACGTACGTCCCGCCCGGGTGGGAGCGGATGCCCAGATCCTCGGCCGTCCGGTAAAGATGGCGGGACAGGACGCCGCAGACGGGCTCGGCCAGGGCGACATGGGCCGCGATGCCCCGGTCGAAGAAGGTGGAGAGGCGATGGGTCTTGTCGATGAACTGGTCGGCAAAGACGATGTCGCGGGGCTTGATCTCGGCCCGCAGGGAGCCTACCGAATTGACCGAAATGATCCTCTCGACGCCCAGCATCTTGAAGCCGTAGACATTGGCCCGGTAGTTGACGTCGGCCGGAAGGTACCGATGGCCGCGACCGTGGCGGCTCAAGAAGGCCACTCGCCGGCCCTCGAGCGTCCCGACCATGTAGGCGTCCGACGGGTCGCCGAACGGGGTCTTGAGCTGGTGCTCTTTCAGGTTCTTGAAGCCTTCGATCTCGTAAAGCCCCGTCCCGCCGAGAATGCCGATCTCGGCCCGGGGCTGCGAAGCGCTGGGCGCGGTTTTCTTCTTCAGCGGCATGAGTCCTCCAAGGGTTATAAAGAGGGTAATATACCGGATAATGGGTGTCGTGCCAACCTCGGACCGGTCCGCCGGGAAGCGTTTTTTGATTTTTAGGCCGGAAAACGCTATCCTACTGTGATTCCAAAGGATCGCAGCTCATGACACATGTTTACCTCGACGCCTTCGCCGGCTTGAGCGGCGATATGATGCTGGGGGCGCTTCTCGACCTGGGCGTCTCCCGGGCCAAGTTCCGCAAGGCCGTCGCCTCCCTGGACCTGCCGATCCGGCTCGTCATCCACGACGTCGAACGATCGCATCTGCGCGGCCTCAAGGTCGACGTTCTGATCGCTTCCCCGGGCTCCCCGGCCCGCCGCTTCGCCGACGTCGAGCGCTTCCTGCGCCGGGCTCCCTTGGCCCCGGCGGTGCGGGAGCGAAGCCGGGCCGTCTTCGAGACCCTCTTCCGGGCCGAGGCCAAGGTTCACGGCGAACCGTTCGATCGCGTTCATCTGCACGAGGCCGGGGCGGACGACGCCCTGGCGGACGTCGTCGGGACCTGCTGGCTGCTCGATGAGCTGGGCGTCACGGACCTGGCCTGCTCGCCGCTCAACGTCGGCTCGGGCTGGGTCAAGACGTCGCACGGCGTCCTGCCCGTGCCGCCGCCGGCCGTGGCCGAGCTTCTGCGGGGCCTGCCCGTCTATGCCGCCCACGCCGAGGCGGAGCTCGTCACTCCGACCGGGGCCGCCCTGGTCAAGACGCTCGCCTCCCGCTTCGTCCCGTTCCCCGAGCTGACCTACGACCGGATCGGCTGCGGGGCGGGCGGCCGCGACCTGCCCGGCCTGCCCAACGTCCTGCGGGCCTTTGGCGGCTCGCGGCCCGTCCTCGATCCCGGCCGCCGGGTCTACCGGATCGAGGCGACGATCGACGACTCCACGCCTCAGGTCCTGGCCGCCTTTCTCGACCGGGCCCTGGAGCTCGGGGCCCTGGACGCCTTCCTGGCGCCCGTGGTCATGAAAAAGGGCCGGCTGGGGACGCAGCTGACGCTGCTGGCCGATGCCGCGCGCCTGGACCGTCTGATCCAGGCCGTCTTCGAGGAGACCAGCTCGATCGGCGTCCGCTACCACGCCGTCGAGCGCCGGACCCTGGAGCGGACGATGGAGAAAGCCGCCCTGCTGGGGGCCTCCATCAGGATCAAGACGGCCCGGATGGGCGGCCGGGTCGTCAACGCCCAGCCCGAGTACGACGACTGCCTGGCTCTGGCCCGCCGCAAGGGCCTGCCGCTGCGTGACGTTCAGCGGCTGGCCGCGGCCGCCCACGCGCTGCGGAAATGAGGTTTCGATGACGACCGCAAAAAAGACGAAAAATCCCGCCGCTCCCAAACCGGAGCCGACCAAGGGCATGGACTTGGCCCGCATCGAGAAGGGCGTGCGACTGATCCTGAACGGGGTGGGCGAAGACCCGCGCCGGGAAGGCCTGCGCGAGACCCCGGCCCGGGTGGCCCGGATGTACCGCGAAATCCTGGGCGGACTGCACGAAAACCCCGAGATTCATCTGCGGACGGTGCACAAGGAAAAACACGACGAGATGGTCCTGATCAAGAACATCCCTATGTACTCGATGTGCGAACACCATATGCTGCCCTTCGCCGGGGTGGCCCACGTCGCCTACATCCCCAAGGACGGCCGGATCGTCGGCCTGTCCAAGATCGCCCGCGTCGTCGAGGGCCTGTCCCGCCGTCTCCAGGTGCAGGAGCGGCTGACCAAGCAGACCGCCGACATGATCATGGACCATCTCGACCCGCAGGGCGTCATGGTCGTGATCGAGGCCGAGCACATGTGCATGTCCATGCGGGGCGCCAAGAAACCCAAGTCGATCACCATCACCTCGGCCGTGCGGGGCATCTTCCGCACCCACCCGGTCACCCGGGCCGAGGCCATCACGCTCATCCGAGGAGGGCTGACCGGTGGAAAAGAAGTCTAAGCAAACCTTTTTCGTCACGACGCCGATCTACTACGTCAACGACGTGCCGCACATCGGCCACGCCTACACCACGATCATCGCCGACGCCCTGGCCCGCCACAACCGGCTGGCCGGGCGCGAGGTCTTCTTCCTGACCGGGACGGACGAGCACGGCCAGAAGATCGAGAAGGCGGCCGCCGAGCGCGGCATCACGCCGATCGAGCTGGCCGATTCCGTCGTCACCAGGACCCAGAACCTGTGGCAGGCGCTGGACATCTCGCAGGACTTTTTCGTCCGGACGACGATGCCCTTTCACGAGAAGGGCGTCCAGGAGATCTTCCGCCGCATGCTGGCCAAGGGGGACATCTACAAGGGCGAGTACAAGGGCTGGTACTGCGTCTCGGACGAGGCCTTCCTGCCCGACGATGCTCCCATCGGCAAGGACGGCGCCAAGATCTGCCCGGACTGCGGCCGGGCGGCCGTCGTCCTGGCCGAGCCGACCTACTTTTTTCGGCTCTCGGCCTACCAGCAGAAGCTCCTCGACCACTTTGAGGCTCACCCGGACTTCGTCCGGCCCCCGAGCCGGATGAACGAGGTCGCCAGCTTCGTCCGCGGCGGCCTGCGCGACATCAGCATCACCCGGACGACCGTCAAGTGGGGCGTTCCGGTCCCCGACGATCCGGCCCACACGATCTACGTCTGGTTCGACGCCCTCCACAACTACATCACGGCCCTGGGCTGGGACTGGAACAGGGAGCGGTTCGAGAAGTTCTGGCCGGCCAGCCTCCACCTCATGGGCAAGGACATCCTGCGCTTCCACGCCGTCTATTGGCCGGCCTTCCTGATGGCCTCGGGCTTCGCCCTGCCGGACTGCATCTTCGGTCACGGCTGGTGGCTGAAGGACGAGGCCAAGATGTCCAAGTCCCTCGGCAACGTCCTCGATCCCTACCTGATCATCAACACCCTGGGCCCGGACCCCCTCCGTTACTTCCTGCTGCGCGAGATCCCGATCGGCCTGGACGGCAATTTCTCCCACGAGGGATTCATCCACCGGGTCAATTCCGACCTGGCCAACGACTTCGGCAATCTGGTCCACCGGACCCTGAACATGGTCCAGCAGTATTTCGGCGGCACGATCGGGGAGCCGGCCGCGGAGGAGGCCCAGGACGCCGCCCTCAGGGCCGCCTTCGAAAGCGCCCGGACCGCCGTCTTGGCCCACTACGAAGACTATGCCCCGGCCAAGGCGCTCGAGGAGCTGTGGGCTTTCATCGGCCTGGCCAACAAGTACCTGGCCGACAACGCGCCCTGGAAGCTGGCCAAGGACCCGGCCCTTCGCGGGCGCCTGGCCAGGGTTCTCTGGCAGGCGGCCGCGGCCATCCGCGGCTCGAGCCACCTGGCCGCTCCGGTCATGCCCGGCTCGGCCCGCAGGATCTGGGACCTTTTGGGCGAGACGCGCTCGCCGCTCGACGTTCTCTACGCCGATTTCCGCTTCGATGACCTCGATCCGGCCCGGCCGATGAAGCCGCCCGTCCCCCTCTTCCCCCGGATCGATCTGAAAGAATTCCTGGCCGGGCCGGCGGCGGTCCCGCCGGCAGCCGAGCGCCCGGCGGAGCCGAAAAAGCCCCCGAAGGAGACGACCATGGACATCATCACCTACGAGGAATTCAAGAAGCTCGACCTGCGCGTGGGCCTTGTTCTCAAGGCCGAGCGGGTCGAGGGGGCGACCCGGCTGCTGAAGCTCCAGATCGACCTGGGCGGCGAGCAGCGCCAGATCGTGGCCGGCGTCGCCGAAACCTACGCGCCCGAGGACCTGGTGGGGAAACGGTTCACGGTCATCGCCAACCTCAAGCCGGCCGTGATCCGGGGCGTCGAATCGCAGGGCATGCTCCTGGCCGGGATCAGGGACGGCAAGGCTTTCATCCCGTTTTTCGAGGGCGACATACCGGCCGGCAGCAAGGTCCAGTGATCAGAGCAGGGGGACTTTCTTCTCGGCGAACACTTTAAGGCAGGCGTCCACCACGGCGATATCGAATTGTTTGCCGCGCTGGGAGCGAAGCTCATCCAGGGCCGCTCCGATCCCCAGGGCCGGCCGGTAAGGCCGGTGGGAAGCCATGGCCTCGATGACGTCGGCCGCGCCTATGATCTGGGCCTCGATCAGGATCTGATCTCCCTGCAAACCCCTCGGATACCCGGAGCCGTCCAGACGTTCGTGGTGCTGGTGGACGATCTCGGCGATGGGCCAGGGAAACTCCACGTTCTTCAAAATCTCGAAGCCGAAGCGGGCATGCTCCCGGACCAGGCGCCGCTCGGCTTCCGAGAGCCGGCCCGGCTTGCTCAGGATCTCGGCCGGGATCGAGGTCTTACCCACGTCGTGGATGACGCCGGCGAAACGGATGGCTTCGATCTTCGTGGCGTCCAGGCCCATCTCCGTGCCGACGGCCCGGGCCAGGTTGGCCACCCGCTTCTGATGCCCCGCCGTCCCCGGGTCGCGCATTTCGACGGTCGCGGCCACGACGTTGATGATGTTGCCCAGGGCCTTGCGGAGCTGGCCGGCGATCAGGGCTTGTTCCGCCTCGGCCCGCTTGCGGTCGGTCAGGTCGCGGATGACGTACTGAATGCCATAGACGCGGCCGTCGGCGTCCTTGACCAGGGCGCCCCGGATCTCGACCGGGAGCTTGACGCCGTCCCTCCGGCGCAGCGTTCGTTCCACCGCGGGCACATCCTCGCCGCGCTTCAAGGATTCGAATCTGGCCGAGATCGCCTCGGCATCTTCGCCGATTATGAATTCATTCGCCGTGCAGCCGGCGATGTCCTCGAGCGGAACGCCGAGCAGGAGCCCCCCCTGGCGGTTGGCCGTCACGGCCCGGCCCCGCTGGTCGACCAGGAAGACGCCGTCGGCGGACGACTCGAAAAGGATCCGGAACCTCGTCTCGCTTTCCGTGACGGCCCGTTCCTGGCTCTTGCTCCGGCTGATGTCCTGGCCGATGACCAGAATGGCGGCCGGGTCTCCGGTCGTCCCGCGGACGATTCGGGCGGAGACAAGGGCGTCGAAAGACTCCCCGGTCCCCTTGCGGCAGAGGCATTCCCGGTTGGAAAAAAGGCCCAGGTCCGTGATCACGGCCAGACCCCGGACGGCCGCTTCGTACTCGCGGGGATCGAGGAGCTGGTCGGCTCTCATCCCGACGAGATCAAAGCGGTTCGGGTAGCCGAAGAGATCCGCCGCCGCCTTGTTGCAGTCGATGATGATCCCCTTGAGGGAAACCAGGAAGATGGCGGCCGGGGACATCTCCATGAACAGGGGGACGTCCATCACCGGCAGGGCGATCGCTTCCATCTCGCCTATCGGCTTGTCTAACGGAAAAAGATCGGTCCCGGCGGAAGGCGGAGCGAATCCGGCGTTCGAGGGGCTCGACCCGGCCCGGCGGCGGTTAAACATGGAGCCATTCTAAAAGCAACGGGATGAAGAAGGAATCGCCCACAGGAAGCATTCCGGGGGGTGATTTTTCCCGCCGGCCTCTCACCCCGAAAGATGAGCCTCTCCGCCTCTAAATATGGTCCATCTCCCGATTTCGGGAAACGCGGCGGGGAGTCACCGTTCGGGGGAACGGTGCCATGCGCCGTGATCGGATCTCGGCTGGGCTATTGTTCTGAGGAAAGGCTACGGCGCAAGACCGTCCCGGCCAGGCTTGGCGCGGCCCTCGTTAGGACGAATTCCTATTCGGTCCTCGCGAGGACGGCGCGGGTTTTTTACGCCTTTTTCCGCTACTCTGACTCGCACCGTTTTTCATGATATGAAAAACGGTGTCAAACATACTCCGGCGCCCCGCCGCGCTTCGCAGTCCTTGGAGGGACGTCGCTTCGAAAGTCCCCGCGAGGATTGGGTTCCCTCGGAGAGGTGCGTAAAAAGGCTAAAACCCGCGCGATTTCGCCGTTGGCCGGCACTCCCCACCGCTTAACTTTTCCCGATATCGGGAGATGATCCTCAAATATCAAGGACGGTCCGGATCCGGTCCCACGCAACGGCTCCCGGACGGAGGAGGAGGGGTTCCGGGCCCGACAGGTCGACGATCGTCGAAACGGCTCCCCCCGGCGTCTTCCCGCCGTCGATCATCAAGTCCACCCGGCCCTCGAAAAGGCGCCGGGCCTCGGCCGCCGCATCGATCTCGGACGCTCCGGAGCGGTTGGCGCTGGTCGAGGTCAGGGGGAATCCCGTCCGATCGAGCAGACCGCGAAGCCACGGCAGGGCGGGGACGCGCATGGCCACCGTGCCGCCCGGGCCGAGCATCGCGGCCGGAAGAACGGGCCGGGCCGGGACGACCAGGCTCAACGGCCCGGGCCAAAACACGGCCGCCAGCCGGCGGAACGCCTCCGGGAGGACGGCGGCGACGGCCGCCGCCATCTCGAGGCCCGAGACCACGATCGGCAGGGGCCTGTCGCGGAAGCGTTCTTTAAGCTCATAGATCCGGTCCACGGCCGCGGCCGAGAAGGCGTTCCCGCCCAGCCCGTAGAAGGTGTCGGTCGGGTAAACCGCGATTCCATCCCGGCCGAGGATGGCCGCCGCCTCCCCTTCCTGGGGCAGGGACCGGGCGTCCGGGAGCGCGTAAAGAATGCGTGTGGCAGGCATGGAGACCGTTCGAACCCACTTTATGGGAGCCCGGCCCGCCTGTCAATCTTTACAAACCGAACCCTTCCCTTTAAACTGAGAGGGCGGGAAAAGCGGGCCTTCGAAGCGAGGGCCCCATCCCGGGCATGGCATCTGCGCCGAACGGGGCGAAGGAGATCCGCGATGAAAAGAGCTCTCGTCCCTTTGATCCTGGCCCTGCTGGCCTTGACCGCCGTCCCGGCCGCGGCCGACATGGCGTCGTTCCGGCTGAGCTTCAATATACCGACCATGCGGAGCGATTTCTGGACGAACGAGTTTACCCAGCTGACCCTGACCAGGAAGGGCTTCCAGGAAACCTCCTTCGGGCTCGCCTATGAGTTGTTCCTGACCCGCGAAATCAGCCTGGTCCTCGGCCTGGACATTTTCGCCAGGACCAAGAGCGGGATGTACCGCGATTACGTGGCCTATTCCCTGGCGGAGGGGGAGTTCGCCTTCCCTGACAACTACTACGGCGACTACATTCCCACCCATACCATCCGTTATTCCGTGACCCCGATCCAGCTTTCGGTCAAGCTGACTCCGCTCGGACGCCGGGCCGGTTTGATTCCCTACGTCGGCGGCGGCATCGCCGTCTATTTCTACAACCTGCGGAGGTCCGGCGACGTCATCGACTTCGACAACCCCTCCCCTTACACCGACGCCCAAGGCAACGAAGTCCGGATATACCCGATCTCCGATACCGACGACTATGAAAGCAGCTTCGGCCGCTTCGGCTTCGGCTACCAGGTCTTCGGAGGCTTGATGATCCCGATCGGAGACCAGATGACGATCGACGGCGGGATTCAGTTCAACAGGGGGCAAGCCAAACTGAAGTCTTTTCCGGGATTCGAGCCGCTCGACCTGGGCGGCTTTCTGATCTCGATCGGGTTCAACTACTGGTTCTGATTCTTCCGGACCGGAACGCTCTCGCTCCGGTCGAAGGGCAGGACGATCCTTCCCCATTCCCAGGCCGCCTCGACCTGGCCCTGGAAGCGGATCGGGACGAGAAGGCTCCCGAAGGCCTCGGCCACGTCCTTGCCGATCTCCCAGAAGTCCAGCAGGAGGTCCACGGCCAGGGTCTTCTCTCCCCGCGCCTCGACCGGACCGGCGTCCCGGATCGTCCCCTCGGCCAGGACCTTGTCGCCGACGCTCAGCTTGTAGGCGACGCTCTCGATCCGCAAGGGGAAGCCGTTGGGATTGACGAGCGCGCCCCGGAAGGTCAGGTCCCCGCCGCCCAGAGAGAGGGAGCGGGCCTCGAACGGAAGGCCCTTGGCGTCGAATCCGAGGAAGACGGGAAACTCGCCGCTGAAGGCGATCGGAACGCGCTCTTCCCGCCGCCTCTCGTCCTGGAACACCATCCCGCCGACGAGATTGCAGGCGATCCGATCCCGTCCCCGGATTCCGGGGATGACGGTATAGAGTGTATCGTAGGTGAAGCGGACCGGGAAGGCGACGGTCGTCTCCCCCTTGGCCGGAACGGGGATGGCCGCTTCCAGGTCCATCTCCTGCCTGAAGTAGTCGATCGAGCCGATGATGACGCGGTAATCATAGCGGGTCAGGGACCGCTTGGAGGACGTCAAGTTCTTGAGATCGAGGACGAAGACCAGGGTCACGCCCTGCGGGCTGACCTCGCGCGCGATCCGCTCGCGAACGGCGACTTCGACGTCGTATTTTTGGGCCGGGACGGCCGCGGCGGCCGCCGCGCCCGCCGCCAGGACGAACAGGAGAGCCGTCGCGAGTCGAACATTTGATTGGGACATCTTCGTCTCTCGGCCGCCCGAAGGCGGAGAAAGAAAGCTTAGTCTACACGAATCGCGGCCGGGGGACAACCCGCGTAGTCTCGTGTATAATACCCTCCGGATCGAAGTCCTCATGCCGATTCCCGAGCCCTCCTTTCGCGACCGGGCGCTCTTCGTCCGGCTCTTCGGCCCCGACGTCTACGCCGTGGGCGGATACGTCCGCGACCTTCTGCGGGGCGCCGGGCCGGAGGAAGTGGACCTTTTGGTGGCCCGGCGGACGGTCGAAACGATCGTCGAACGGCTGGCCCGCCACGGCCAAGTCGACCTGGTGGGCCGCAGCTTCGGCGTCATCAAGTTCACCCGGCGCGGCCTGACCTACGATGTCGCGCTGCCCCGCTCGGACCGGGCCGCGGCCGGAACCCGGCGGGGGCACAAGGACATCATCGTCCGGGCCGACCCCGACCTGCCGGTCGAGGAGGACCTTCGGCGGCGCGACTTCCGCTGCAACAGCATCGCCCTGCGCCTGTCCGACGGTGCGATCCTCGACCCGTTCGGCGGCCGGGCCGACATCCGGGCCCGCGTCCTGCGGGTGACCGACGCCGCCGCTTTTCCCGAGGATCCCCTTCGCGTCCTGCGGGCGGCCCGCTTCGCCTCCGTCCTCCGCTTCCGCCCCGATCCGTCCATCTACGTCCTGGCCAAGGACATCGACCTTTCGGGCTTGAGCGTCGAGCGGATCAACGAAGAGCTCTTCCGCATCCTGCTCCGCTCACCCCGGCCCTCGGCCGGGCTGGAGGAGCTTTTCCGGCTGGGCGTCCTGCGCCGGCTCTTCCCCGAGCTCTACGCCCTGACCCTGGTCATTCAGGACTCGCTCTTTCACCCCGAGCAGGACGCTTACGGCCACCACACCGTCTGGAGCCACACCAAGCTCACGGTCGACCAGGCCGCCCGCCTGGCCTCCGTCTTCGGCCTGGAGCCGCCCCGGGCCCTGGCCCTCCTGCTGGCCGCCCTCTACCATGACGCGGGCAAGGCCGAGACGACGGCCTGGGAGCACAAACGCGGCCGCATGGTGGTGACCTCGGCCGGCCACGACATCGCCAGCGAGCGGATCGCCCGCCAGGCCTTCGCCCGCAACCGGATTTTCTCCTGGAACGGAAGCGACGTCCGGAGCACGGCCCTGATGCTCGTCCGGACCCACCACCGTCCGGCCGAGCTGTGGGCGCACCGCCGCGAAGTCACCCGCAAGGCCTTCAACCGGCTGGCGGCGGACGTCAAGGGCGAGATCGAACTGTGCGCCTACCTGGACGCGGCCGATCGGGGCGGCCGGGGCCGCCGGCCGATGCGCGGCCTGGACCGGGAGAGCCGCTGGCTGTTGAATACATTCAAGGCCCTGGGAGTCAATCGTCTTGCGATCACCCCGATCATCATGGGCCGCGACCTGATCGCGCTCGGGGCCGAGCCGGGACCGGCTCTGGGGGCGGTGCTGAAGGACCTCTACCGCCGCCAGCTCGACAACGAGTTCCGGACCAAGGCCGGCGGGCTCCGCCTGGCCCGCACCCTTTTGGAGGAACGCTCATGACCTCGGTCTTCGTCACGGGAGGCGCGGGTTACGTCGGCTCGCACACGGTCCGGGCCCTGCGCCGCCGGGGCTACGACGTCACCGTCTTCGACAACCTATCGAGCGGCCGCCGCACATTCGTCGGGGACGCCCGCCTCATCGTCGGCGACCTGCGGGACCGGGACGCGGTCCGGACCGCCCTGGCCGTCCGGCCGCACGCCGCCGTCCTCCATTTCGCCTCGCTGATCCAGGTCGGCGAATCCTACGCCGATCCGCGGAAGTACTACGAGCACAACCTGGCAACGAGCCTCAACCTGCTGGGCGCGATGCTGGAGACGGAGGCCCGGGCCCTGATCTTCTCCTCGACGGCCGCCGTTTACGGCGTTCCCGAAACCATCCCGATCGGGGAGGACCATCCCCTGCGGCCGGTCAATCCCTACGGCCGGGCCAAGGCCATGGTCGAGACGGTCCTGGAGGACTACGGCCGGGCTTACGGCCTGCGCTCGATGAGCCTTCGCTATTTCAACGCCTCGGGCGCCGATCCCGAGGGCGGGCTGGGCGAATGCCACGATCCCGAAACCCATCTCATCCCCAACATCTTTCTGGCCGCTCTCGGCCGCCGGCCGGAGCTGGAAATCTTCGGGACCGATTTCCCGACACCCGACGGAACGGCGGTCCGGGATTACATCCACGTCTCCGACCTGGCCGAGGCCCATGTCCTGTCCCTGGAGCATCTTCTGGCCGGAGGAGCCGGCGGCGCCGTCAACCTGGGCACGCATCGCGGCTACTCGGTGCGGGAGGTTCTGGCCCGGGCCGAGCGCATCGCCGGCCGACGCGTGCCGCGCGTCGAGCGCCCGCGCCGCCTGGGCGACGTCCCGGTCCTGCTCGCCTCGGCCGAAAAGGCCGAGCGGCTGCTGGCCTGGACGCCGCGCTTCTCCGACCTGGACGCCATCCTGGGCACGGCCTGGGCCTGGCATTCCGGCCGCGGTTGACCGATCTCCGTCCGGCGTGTTATAAGTCCCGGCGATGCCTTCGCGTTCCCTCTTCCGTTCGGCCCCCCTTTGGGCGGGCCTCGCGTCCGTTCTCGCCCTTTTCGCGGCGGCCGGATGCGGCCGGACGCCCAAGCCTCAAATCCTTCCCGCGCCCCAAGCCGCGGCCCCGCCGGCCGCCTCCCTTCCGGCGCCCGTGAAGGCCGCGGCCAAGCCTGATCCCGAAGCCCGGGCTAAAAGCCAAACCGCCATTCCGCCGGCGGAGAAGGCGGCCGCCGTCCGGGCCGGGGCCGAGCCGGAGCCCGGGCGGGACGCGGCGGGCATCGCGCTCGAGGAGGCCCTGGCCGCCTACCTGGAATCCAAGCAAGCCCGGGAAAAGGACGATCTCGATGGAGCCTTGAAGGCCCTGGACGCCGCCTACGCGTCCCTGCTCAAGGCCGACATCCCCCCGGATTCCCCGCTCCTGCAGGAGAAGGCCGACCTGCGGCTTCTCATCGCCCAGCGCATCCGGGAGATTGACGCCTCGCGCCGCGCCCCGATCGCGGACAATCACAAGTCCATTCCCTTGACCATCAACAAGTATGTCCAGCGGGAGATCGATTCCTTCCTCGGTCCCGAGCGGAAGTATTTCGAGGAAGCCTACCGCCGCTCCGGCTTCTACCGCGACTGGATCCAGGAGCAGCTGCGGCAGGCCGGCCTGCCCGAGGAGCTGATCTGGATGGGTATGATCGAGAGCTGGTTCATGCCCCGGGCCCTCTCCTACGCCCGGGCCCTGGGCATGTGGCAGTTCATCGCCTCGACGGGCTACCGCTTCGGCTTGACCCGCGACCTGTACGTCGACGGGCGCATGGACCCCTTCAAGTCGACCCGGGCCGCGATCGGCTTCCTGACCTATCTGCACTCCCTGTTCGGCGACTGGTCGACGGCCCTGGCCGCCTACAACTGCGGCGAGGGCTTCGTCCAGCGCACCATCGCCCGCCAGACGACGAGCTACATGGACGACTTCTGGGACCTGTTCACCCGCCTGCCCTATCAAACGGCCCGCTACGTGCCGCGCTTCATCGCCGCCGTTCTGATCGTCAAGGAGCCGGCCCGCTTCGGCGTCACCCTGCCCGAGCCGTATCCCGCCCTGGCCTTCGAGACCGTGACGATCAACCGGCCCGCCAAGCTGGACGCCTGGGCCTCGGCCATGGGCCTCGAGGCCGCGGAGCTTGCCTTTCTCAACCCCGAGCTGCGCGTCTACGCGACGCCGGACTATCCCTATCCCCTGCGGGTTCCCGTCGGAAGCTCGGGCCAGGCGGCGGCCGCGGCCGAGAGCCTGCCGCGCTACACGCCGCCGCCGGAAACGGTCGTCGCGATCCATGTCGTCCGGGCCGGCGACACGCTGTCCGGCATCGCCGCCAAGTACCGAACCTCGACCTCGGCCATCCAGAAGCTCAATGGGATGAGAGGGACGATCCTTCGCATCGGCCAGCGCCTGCGCGTTCCGGGCCGGGGCTGACGCCGCCGCCGGCCGGGGATGTCAGCGGACCTCGAAGGACCGGCTGGCCGCCAACATCCCGTCGATGAACACCGCGACCGTCCAGTTCCCCGGCCCGCGGCTTTCATTGAGGAGAATCCGGTCCCAGGCGATGTAGCGGTCGAAAGTCTTGCCTTCCTCCCCGATCACGATCGGCTCGGACGCCCGGATGAGGAGTCCCGCCGGTTCGTACCACTTCCAGGCCGCCGTGTGGCGGCCGCGCACGCGGCGCAGCTCCAGGAAGGAATGCGCGGCCGTTTGCGGCCCCCGCGCGAACGACGCCACGTCGGGCCCGGGCTCCGCCCAGCCGTCGCGGGCCGCGACCGCCGCGCACAGGACGTGCTTCTCGATGGCCGCGGCGGGCGGCTCGGGACGGTCCTTGGGCAGGATGCGCAGGCAGCCGGCGCCGGCCGGCAACAGCGCGGCAACGATGAGCATCCAGGCGCGGCGTCTCACGATGCCTATTAAACGGCCGCTTGCCTCCTCCGTCAAGTAGGCACGCCTGAGGATTTTCACGGTTTTCTGGAAATTAAAGCGGTTCGGAATGCCGGCCAACGGCGGAGGTAAAAAAAGGTTCATCTCCCATCTCCGGGGGATGGTTAGGCGGCACGATATTCGGCCAACGGCGAAACCGCGCGGGTTTAGACTTTTTCCACACCTTTTCGAGGGTACCCAATCCTCGCGGGGACTTTCGAAGCGACATCCCTCCAAGGACTGCGAAGCGCGGCGGGGCGCCGGAGTATGTTTGACACCGTTTTTCAATAAATGAAAAACGGTGCGAGAAAAGAAGTGGGAAAAGGCGTGAAGAACCCGCGCCGCCGGGCCGAATACCGTGCCGCAGGCCCCGGAGATAGGAGATGAATAAAAAAAAATCCCCATCCCCCGCGGGAGGGATGGGGAGGTTGGACGAACGGCGACAGACGGCCTTATTTTGCCGGCTTGGACGGTTTGGGGGCTTTGGCTGCCTTGGGAGCCTTGGCGGCTCTGGCGGACTTGGCCGCCGCCTTGGGCGCCTTTTCGGATTTGGCGTCCTTCTTCTTCTTGTCCCTCTTCTTGTACTCGGAGCCCAGAAGCTCCAGGA
>JAQULS010000066.1 GCA_028749235.1 Acidobacteriota bacterium
GAAATATCAGCTCAACATCGAAGACGCCGCTCTCGCCGGCGAATACGAGCGGGTCGTCTTCGCCGACGCCGCCGCGGACGCCTCCCCCGGAACGGCGCGCCTCGAACCGCTGGCGCCGGCGGCGAGTATCGCCTTCACCACCCATGAACTGCCGCCCGCCTCGGTCCTGGCCCTTGGTCAGGACCTCTATGGTCGTTCCCCGGCGGCCTGGCTTTTAGTCATGGCCGGGACGGCCTGGGAACTCGGCCAGGGGCTCTCCAAGCCCGCCGCCGACGCACTCGACCGGGCCGAGAACCTGCTGCGGGACTTTTTGGCCGGCGCGGCCGTGCTATAATCGGCCGAGGCGAAGACGATGAAAAAACAGCTCTACGTCCTGCGCGATATCCTCGGCACGAATCAGAAAGTGGCGGCCGAGATCAAGGCCGCCTGCGAGGAACGCGGCATCCTGGTTCTCAACCTGATGAGCTCTCCCGGCGCGGGCAAGACCACTCTCCTCGAAAAGCTGGCCGAGCGGCTCGCCGGCCGGCATCGGATGGCCGTCATCGAGGGCGACATCGAAACCGAGCGCGACGCCGAGCGCATCCGGGCCAAGGGCGTGCCCGCCTGGCAGATCACGACCGGCGGCGCCTGCCACTTGGAAGCCCGCATGATCGCCCGCGTCCTGCCCGAGGTCAGCCCCGATATCGACTTCCTGTTCATCGAGAACGTCGGCAACCTTGTCTGCCCGGCCGGCTACGATCTCGGCGAGCGCCTGCGGATCGTGCTCCTTTCGTCCCCCGAAGGGGACGACAAGCCCAAGAAATACCCCAAGGCCTTTTTGACGGCCCAGGTCCTGGTCATCACCAAGTCGGACCTGTTCCCCCACCTGCCGTTCGACGTCGAACGGGCCAAAAGCGAAGCCCTCGAGCTCAACCCGGGCTTGCAGGTCTTCGTCATCTCGGCCCTGACCGGCGAAGGCCTGGACGATCTGACCGCATTCCTCGTCGCCTCGCGCGAAGCCCTGCGGGCCGGCCATGCATGAGCTGTCGGTCGTCGCTTCGCTCGTCGAGACCATCGAAGCCCTGGCCGGCGAGCACAAGGCCAAATCGGTGACGGGGGTCTGGATCAAGGTCGGGCCCCTTTCCGGGGTGGTCCCCGAGCTTCTCGAATCCGCCTTTGAGATGTACCGCAAGGGGACGATCGTCGAATCCGCCCGACTGTCGATCGAAAAAACGCCCCTGCGGGCCGTCTGCCGGGCCTGCCGCGTCGAAACCGAGCGTACGGACTATGCGCCCGACTGCCCGGCCTGCGGCTCAACCGACCTGGAGATCGCAGGCGGGACCGATCTGATTCTGGAGCGCATCGAGTTGGAGACGGACGAGCCGGTATCGCCGGCTCAATAAAAGCAAGTTCGCGCCCGTCCCCGAGGAGCGGTTGAGCGGCGTGGGATCACCGTTCGGGGGAACGAAGCCATATGCCGTGGCCAGATTGAGACATACACCTAGTCCAGGGGGATCAAAAACGGCATAGGGTCGGCCAACGGCGGAAAAGCGCGGGTTTAGCCCGTGACGCCAATCCCTCGCTGGAATTCCCAAGACACCATCCGGCCATAAACTCCGCGGGCTGATGGAGACAGAGGCGAAGGCTAAACACGCGCAACCGCGACGAATTCCGCGCCGCACGCTCCGGAGAGGGGAGCGAGACCGCTTATCTGTCGGCCACGATCCAGGCGATGCCGTACATCAGCTTGGACACCTTCTCCATCAGATCGGCGCTGACCTTGTCGACGCTGTCGCTCGTTTGGTGCAAATCCACGGTCACGGCCGAGAAGGGCCACAGCCAGGGGATCTTCTGTTCGCTGAACGAGCTGTGATCGCTATCGCCGAAGGAGAGGCTGGAGCCCTTGGCTTCCCGCAGGAAGAGATCCAAGCCCACGTACTGATCGACCCGGCGGGCCAGTTCGCCCAAGCCCGAGGCGTCGCTGAAATTGATCAGCATGAAGTTGGCGGGCGTGACCGCCTTGAGAAACTCGGGTGAGGACGGCAGCCCCATCGTCCGGGAGGCGAAGGCCAGCGACTTCTCGTCATAGGCCCGGCTCATCATGTCGAAGTTCAGGTAGGCCACGGTCTTCAGGCCGGGCCGGGGCGGGTTCTTGACGAAGTATTCGGAGCCCAGCAGGCCCTTCTCCTCGCCCGTCCAGAGGGCGAAGATGATGGTCCGCTTGGGCTTCTGGGGGTTGGCGGCGAAGGCCCGGGCCAGGTTGAGGACGCCGACGCTGCCGGAGCCGTTGTCGTCGGCCCCGTTAAAGATGTAGTCCTCGACGCGGCCGGTGTGATCGAGATGGGCGCCGATGACGAGGACCTCGGACTTGAGGGCCGGGTCCGAGCCTTCGATCATCCCGACGACGTTGATGCCGCGGGCCATCTGGGTCTTGAGCGTCGAGGCCAGGGTCAAGGTCGCCCCGGGAACATCGAAGGAGGCCGGCTTCTTGGCCTCGTCGATCTTCTTCTTGGACGCCTCGACCGTCCGGCCGGCGGCGGCCAGGATGGCGTCGGCGGTGCGGTTGCTGATCTGGATCACGGCGGGTTTGTTCCAGGGCAAGGGGGTCGCGTCGCCGGGAATCGACATCCTGTGGTACTTCTGGTGGATGATCGGGGTCTCGTCCGGAACGCTCTTGGCCGGCAGGAGGGATTTGTACCGGGCCATGTCCTGGGCGGCCGGGTTGACCATCAGGATGGCGGCCGGGCCCAGCTTGGCGATGGCCGCGATTTTGGGCGACATCCCCATCGTGGACATCGCCGAAGACTCGCCCGCGGGCCGCGCCTTGACGGGGATGAACGTCGGCGAACTGGCCAGGACCATGACGATCTTGCCCTTGACGTCTAGACCCTTGAAGTCGTCGTACTTGGCCTCCTGGTCGCTGACGCCGTATCCGGCGAAGACGACAGGCGCCGTCAGAATGTCGCCCGTCGGGGAGATCGAGGAGTAGTCGGCTCCCGCCTGGAATTCCCGGTTCAGGACGGCCTGCCCGTTGCGGACCTCAAGCGCCATCCGGGTCGATGTCTCGAGAGTCTCCTGCAGGGGGAATTCCTGCCAGAAAGTCTTTTCGGCCGGCTTGACAGGCGTCGTCGCCCCGGAGAAATACTGGGCCATGCTGAACGACCGGGGCGCGACGTCGCCGATGGGCGTCAGCCCCCACATGCCGAAGAGCGATGCGGCGTATTCGGCGGCCAACTGGTAGCCGCGCGTCCCCGCCTCCCGGCCTTCCAACAGGTCGGAAGCGATGAACGTCAACATGGACAGGGAGGCCTTGGCGCTGATCGTGTCGAACCCGGCCTTGATGCCGGCCGGAGGGGCTTCGGGCTTTTCAACCTTGACCAGGGTCTTGGAAAAATCCACGGTTTTGGCGGCGGGCGGCGTCTGGGCCGAAGCCGTCAGCAGAAGGGCGAAGGCGAGCCAGGCGGTGAGAGCGGTCTTTTTCATCGAGAGTGTCTCCTCGGGAACGCTGGAACACGGATCCGGATCCCGAAGCGCGAGGGGCGGACGGGAACCCGGTTCCTTATTATATACGATGCGGCGGGCCGGATGGTTTCTCGCCGCGCCGAAAACGGCGAGGCACCGCCTCGGGATGGCGATTCAAGAAATTTCGCCGGTCAGATACGCCTTGGTCCGGGCATCGCGCGGCGCGGCGAAAACTTCGGCCGCCGGGCCGTGCTCGACGAGCTCGCCCAGGTAAAGAAAGGCGATGTAGTCCGCGATCCGGCGGGCCTGCCGCAGGATGTGGGTGACGACGATCACCGTGTAATCGGCCTTGAGCGCCATCAGGCGCTGCTCGACGATCCGACTCGACTGCGGGTCGAGGGCCGAAGTCGGCTCGTCGCCGAGGATGATCTCCGGTTCCACGGCCAGTCCGCGGGCCAGGCACAACCGCTGCTGCTGGCCGACCGAGAGCCGGGAGGCCGGGCCGTGCAGGCGGTCCTTGACCTCGTCCCACAAGCCGGCCGCCCGCAGCTCCTTTTCGACCAAGGCGGACAGAACGGCCTTGTTCCGGACGCCATGCAGGCGCGGCCCATAGGCGATGTTGTCGAAAATGGACATCGGCAGGACCTGGGGCTTCTGGGACAACAGGCCCATCTTTTTGCGGATCCGGGTGACTTCGACCTTGGGATCGTTGATGTCATCCTCGTCGACGAAGATGCTGCCCGTGACCCGGGCGCCTTCGACCGAGTCCAGCAGCCGGTTCAGCGACTTGAGCAGGGTCGTCTTGCCGCAGCCCGAGGGGCCGATGATGACGGTGATCTTGCGGTCGGGCACGTCCAGGCTGACATCGCGCAGGACGGACTGCCCGCCGAAGGCGACGGAGAGATGGCGGATGCGAAGATGGCTGGATGTGGTCATGGCGGCACCTGGTTCGTTCATGAGAGGGTATGCTTCCCGAGCTTGCGGCTCAGCCAGCGGGCGGCCAGGCTGACGATGAGAATGACCAGAGTCAGCACGGCGGCCGAGGCGTAGGCCCGGGCACGGACTTCGGGGAAAGGCGTGCCCAGCTGGAAGAAGATGGCCAGCGGCAGGGTGGCGGCGGGCTGGAAGAGCGAGGTCGGCAGGTTGTCGGTGAAGCCGGCCGTGAACAGGACCGAGGCGGCGTCCCCCACGCCGCGGCCGAAGGCGATGAGCACGGCGGTCAGCAGGCCGGGCAGGCATTGCCGCAGGACGACCCGCAGGGATGTCTCCAGCCGGGTGGCCCCGAGCGAAGCCGAGGCGTCCTTGAGCGAATCCGGAACGAGCCGGAGCACTTCGTCCATGGCCCGGGTCATGATCGGAAGCTCGAGCAGGGCGACGACGATGATGCCCGCCAGGAGCGAGGTCCGCAGGCCGACCAAGGCCATGAGGACAAACCCGAAGGCGCCGTAGACGATCGAGGGGATGCCCCACAGGACGTCGAGGGCGAAGCGGAGCCGCGCCGCCGCCCCGGTCCGGGTCCGCGCCTCCAGGTCCAGAAAGAGGGCCAGGGGCAGGCTTAAAACCAGGGCCAGCAGCGTCGCTCCGCCCGCCAGGTAGAGCGAGCCGAGGATGGCGTTCAAGATGCCGCCTTCCTTGCCCAAATAGAAGCCGCCCTGGGGCGTCTTGGTGATCATGTCCAGGTTGAGGGCCGGCAGCCCCTTGACGATGATCGTCCCGACGATGAGCAAAAGGCTGCCCATGACGATGCCGGTCGAGACGATCATTAGGGCCTTGAAGAACCGCTCTTCGGCCCGGCGGCGGAAGCCCATCATCGCCGGCCCGGGCCGGCGACGACCGGACATTCCCGATTGGCGTCGGTAAAGTCTCGTCATTCGACCCTCCTCTCGATGCGGACCAGGATGAGGCGGGCCGCCAGGTTGAAAACCAGGACGAGGACCAGGAGGACCAGGGCGGCCAGCATGAGGGCCGAATCATAAAGCGGCACGGACATCATTTCGCCGTAGTTGTTGGCGATGAGCGCCGGCAGCGGGTAGGCGCTGTCGAACAGCGACTTGGGCACCTGGGCCACGTTGCCGACGACCATGAGCACGGCCATGGTCTCGCCGAAAGCCCGCGAGAATCCCAGCACGACGGCCGCGAAGACCCCCGGCGCGCCCTTGCGCAGGATGACGTGCTTGACGGTCTCCCACTTGGTCGCGCCCAGGGCCAGAGAGGCGTCGCGCAGGTCCCGGGAGATCGAGGCGAACACCTCCAGGCAGACCAGGATGATGGTCGGGAAGACCATGATGGCCAGGACGATGGCTCCGGACAGCACGGAATACCCGGACGAATATGTTCCGAACAGGCCGGCCAGCTTGGCCACAAGCGGCACCACCATCAGGACGCCCCAGACGCCGAAGACGACCGAGGGGATTCCCGACAGCAGGTCGACGAACGACTTGGCCGCCGACCGGATCCCGCGCGGCGCGTACTCGGACAGGTAGATCGAGGTCATAAGCGCCACGGGGACGGCCAGGATCATGGCCGCCAGGGTGACCCAGAAGGTCCCCAGAATGAAGGGATAGAACCCGAAGCTCCCCTTGAGCGGCTTCCACTCCGAGCCGAAGAGAAGCGACGCCAGCGGCTTGACGGCCAGAAGGCCGCGGGCCTTGAGGAAGAGGCCGAGCAGGACGAGCACGACGAGCAGGCCGGGCAGGAACGACAGGATGCGCATGGAACGGCGCGCCCGGCGGTCCCGGCCGAGTCTCGCGGCTTCCTTCGCCATGGTCCGTTCCTTGCTCTCCCGGCCGTTCCCGAAGCCTACTTGTCCGGCAGGACGGCAAGGACGGAGGCGAGCTTGTCCTTGGCCAATGGAATGTACCCGGTTTCGGGCACGAAGGCCTGGCCCTTGGTCAGCACCCACCGGATGAACGCGACCACCGCCGGCTTGACCGGCTTGCCCTTGGTCACGAAAAAGAGGTTGCGGGCCGGCGGCGAAGGATACTTGTTCGCGGCGATGGCCCGGGTGATGTCGTCCCGCGTCGCGTAGACGCTCTCCTCCGGATCGATGCGGCGGTTGCCGTTGAGATCAATGGGCACGATCTCGAGCCCTTCGATCGGCTTGAGCGTCTTGGCGTCGTAGGCGAAATTGATGTTGTTGTAGCCGATGGCCAGCGGTTCGCGGCGGGCCGCGTCGGCGAGCCCCGGGTCCCCGTAAACCCCGACCCCGCCCAGATCTTCCTGCCGCTTGCCGAGGAATGCCGCCCAGGTCTCGCTCGCCCCGCAGGCGTCGGAACGGGTGAACACCCGGACGGGCTGCTTGTCCGCCGTGCCCAAGGCTTGGCCCCAGGTCAGCGGTTTGCCGGTGATCCAGATGTCGATGAACGCGGCCCGGGTCCGCCCCTTGGCCTTGATGACGGCAAGAAGCGGGTTCTTGGCGCTGATGGTGGCCACGACTCCGTCCTTGGTCACGGCCAGGGGAAAGGCCCCCTTGGCGACTTCGGCCGGCTGGATGTCGCGCGAGACCATGCCGATATCGACCATGCCGGACAGGGTGTCGGCCAGTCCCTTGCCGGCGCCGCCGGCTTGGATGTCGATCTGGACCTGGGGATTCGCCTTCCGGAACTCCTCGGCCCACTTGATGGCCATGGGATAGAGGGCCCAGGCGCCCGAGATGCTGATCTTACCCCGGACGGCCGGAGGGGGCGTCTGCGGGAAGGCCGCCGCGGCCGCGGCCAGTCCGGCCAGGATAATGACAAGAGTTTTCTTCATGTTCGACCTCCTTGAACGAATTCAGATGGCCAATTGGAACTGGACCAGGAAGGCCCGGTTGATGACCGCGCCCGCCTCGCTCCGGGTGTGCTCGTAGTTGACCTGAAGCTTGGTCCGGCCAAGGATGATCCAGTTGAGGCCGGCCGCGGCGACATCCACGCGATCTGACGAGGCGGCGCGGTCGCCGTCCAGGGAATCGTATCGGACGACGGCCTGGATCTTTTTGGCGACCAGGAAATACCCGGCCTGGGCGTACCAGCCCTGCTTGCGGACGTCGCCGTCCTTGGCCCGTATGAGCTCCGCCTTGAATGAAATCGTAGGCGTGATCCAGGCGGCTTCAAAGCCGGTCCGGTCGCGGGTAACGGGGGCCGCCCCAGTCGTCGCGGAGTGGCGGCCGTCATATAGAGACGCGCCGAACGAAAGCCCGGAAGCGGGCCGCACGACGAGCCGGGCGGATACATCCTTCTGGCCGTTGGTGTCGGCCTTGTTGATTCCGGCCCCGTTGAAGGCCCCGACGGAATACTCGAAGATCGAGGCCTTGCCGGTCACCACGACGCCGATGTCGCGGCCCGAGGAGCCGCTGTCCTGCCCGGGGACGAGCTTGGCCACGACCTGGGACAGGTTGATCAGGTCCAGGTCGGGCGTCGAGGTCAGGTTCTCCAGGCTGAACGGCACCTTGAACTGGCCGAAGCGCAGGCCGGCCGCGGCCGTCGGCATCCAGTCGATCTGGGCGTCGATGACGGCCGGGCTCTTCAGGGCCTCGACTTCGATCTTGAACTTGAGCGTCTTGGTGATGTCGCCGGCCAGGCCGAGACGGACCCGGCGGAGGGAGAAGCCGTCGATCCCCGCGGTTTGCGTCGTCGACAGAAGCTGGGTGTAGCCCGAAAACTTGAGCGGCTCGGCCGCCGTCACGGCGGCAACGGAAGGTTTGTCCTCGGCGGGCGTGGACCAGACCGGGCCCGTCAGGGCCGCGATCCCCAGCCACGCGGCGCCGATGACGGCCGCCGCCCTTCTCGTCTCTTTCTTCATAACCGGATCCTTTCTTTGGCCTTATAGTCTATATAGTCGATTGTCATTGTCGACTACTCATCAAAAAACAAAGCCCGCCTCGACTCGACATTTTAAAAGCCGGAAGGGCGGGCCGCACGGCGGAGGCCGCGGCCCTTGCCGCCCGCGGCGCCGGCGCGCGCCGCCTCCGTCCGCTCGGCCAGATCGGCGAACGTCGTCCGTTCCATGATAACGGCGACGGCGTCGCGCGTCTCCTTCCACAAACCCCTCAGGCCGCACGTGTCCTCGTGCGGACAAACCTGGTGGGCCGTGACGCTGACGCAGTCGATCGGCGCCAAGGGGCCGTCCATGACCCGGATGACTTCGGCCACCGAAATGCTCTCGGGAGGCTTGGCCAGGAGGTATCCCCCGCGGGGGCCTTTCCGGCTGCGCAGGTATCCGGCCCGCTTGAGAAGCAGGAGAATCTGTTCCAGGAAGCGCTCGGGGATGTCCTGGGCGTCGGAAATGGCTTTGATGTGGAGCGGACCGTCGTCGCGGCGGAGCGAGAGCTCCAGCATGGCGCGGCTGGCGTATTCGCCCTTCGTCGAAAGCTTCATCCGAACCTCCGGATAATTGTCGACTACTTCAATCGACATAGTTATCTACCATGTTCCAGGAACGAAAGTCAACTGGTTTGAGAATGGTTTTTAAGCTAGAATTCCGCAGGAAAAATGATGAACGATCCGCGCTTCGAGAGAATCCGCAACTGCCCGGCCTGCGGCGGACGCCGCTTTCGTCCGGATCGGCGCGGCAATATCGACGTGTCGGCCTTGAGCGCGGAGTCCGTCAAGATCACGGACAGCGAATACGGCAAAATCTGGGACCTCTCCGCCTGCCCGGATTGCGGCCACCTGTTCGCCGATCCCTCGCCCACGCCGGCGTTCATCGCCTCCCTCTACAAGGAGGTCGAGGACCCGCTCTACGGCGCGGAGGCGGAGGGCCGAGCCAAGAACTTCCTCCCGATTTTGAGGCGTTTGACCCGGTTCGCCCCGGCCAAGGGACGGCTCTTCGACGTCGGCGCGGCAACCGGGATCTTCCTCAACGAAGCCCGCCGGGGAGGCTGGCGGGTCGACGGCATCGACGCCAGCGCCTGGGCGGCCCGCTGGGCGGCCGAGCGCTACGCGATCCCCCTGCGCCAAGGCTCTTTCGAAGAGGCCGGCCTGCCCGCGCAAGGCTTTCAGGCCGTGACCATGATCGATCTCATCGAGCACACCCCCAGGCCGCGGGACGTCCTGGCCAAGGCGGCCGAGATCCTGACGCCGGGCGGCGTTCTCTGCCTGGTGACGCCGGACATCCACAGCCCCGCGGCCTGCCTGGTCGGACCCCGCTGGTGGCACCTGCGGCCAGGTCATCTGGCCTATTTCTCCCGCTCCTCCCTGGACGCCGCGCTGGCCGCGGCCGGATTCCACATCGTCCTTCGACGCCGCTACGTCTGGACGTTCAGCGCCCATTATCTGGTCAGCCGCTTCCGCTTTCTGGCCGCATTCGCGGCCTCTCCGCGGGCTTCTTTTTTGAAGAGAATTCCGATAAAATTGGCCCTCGGTGACTCTTTTGAGATCTATGCCGTGAAAGGGAAACCCGCTTGAGCGCCTATCTTAGAGCCCTGCGCATGGAGCGCTGGCCGCGCAGCATGGCGATCTTTTCGGGCTGCGCCGCCTACTTCTTTCTGTATCCCGGCGCCTTTCCGCCCAGCGGGCTTTTCGGAATCGGCGTCAAGGCCGCGGCCGCCTTCCTGCTGACCTGGGGCATCTCTACGGCCAACTACGTCGTCAACGAGATCGTCGACCAGGCTTTCGACAGGCATCATCCCAGCAAGAAGCTGCGCCCTCTCGCGGCCGGCGAGATCCGCAAGGGTCCCTTCGCCTTGATCGGGCTCGCCCTGACCGTGATCTGCCTGGGGCTGGCCGCGGCCGCCTTTCCCCTGCCCTTCTTTCTTTCGCTGGCCGGGCTTCTTATGGCGGGCATCATCTACAACGTCAAACCCATCCGGACCAAGGACATCCCCTTCCTCGATTCGATCTCGGAGTCGGCCAACAACCCGATCCGTTTTTTGATCGGCTGGTACGCGCTGGCGCCGGCGGCGCATTTCCCCCCCTTGGCCCTTCTCGCAAGCTGGTGGGCCTTCGGCAACTTTCTGATGGTGGCCAAGCGGTTGTCGGAATTCCGTTTTCTCAAGGAGAAAGCGGCCGATTACCGGACCTCGCACAAGAAATACACCCGGAACAAGCTGCTGGCCGGAATGATCGTCAGCGCCGTCGTCTGTCTGGCGGCTTTCCTCTTCTTCGCCGGCCGCGAGCATTGGCCGTCCTTTTTTATCATCGCCCCGTTCCTGGCCGTGTTCTTTCTGATGATCTTCCGCAAGACCCTGCGCGAGGCCGAGGTCATGGAGGAGCCCGAGAAGCTCCTGGCCAGCCCCGTGTTCGCCTTCTACACGCTTTTCCTGCTGGGGCTTTTCGTCCTGGCCTTCTTCCTCGACGCCGCCGGAGGCTGACCCGCCGTGAAGCGCGTCCGGCCGATGATCGTCGTCGCCACCGGCAACGCCGGCAAGGCCCGCGAGATCGCCGCCGCCCTGAAGGGCGTTCCTCTCCGCATCGCCGGCCTGGCCGACCTGGGCGGGCCGGCCGACTACGAGGAAACCGGGCTCTCGTTCGCCGCCAACGCCCGCGGCAAGGCCGCTTTCTATTCCGCGCGGACGGGCCTGCTCACGCTGGCCGAGGACTCGGGACTCATGGTCGAGGCGCTGGGCGGAGCCCCGGGAGTCGTTTCAGCCCGCTTCGCGGGACCGGGGGCGGATGACGCCCGCAACAACCGCAAGCTCCTGCGCCTGCTGGCGGGAGTCCCCCCCGGCCGGCGGACCGCCCGCTTCGTCTGCTGCATGGTTCTGGCCCGCGACGGCCGGAGGATCAAGCAAGTGACCGGCCGCGTCCGCGGCCGGATCCTGGAGCGGGGCCGGGGCGGCTTCGGATTCGGGTACGATCCGCTTTTCTTCTACCCGGGATTCGGCCGGACGTTCGGCGAGCTCTCCCCGGACGAGAAAAACTCGGTCAGCCATCGCGGCCGGGCCATCCGGGCCATGGCCGCTTTCATTACCGCCCATCTCCGGGAATTCTGATCGTTCGCTCCGTCCATCCCCTTCCAGGCCCGGTTGAAAGCCGCCGCCCCGCTCGCGGGAGCGGGGCGGGGCGGCAGGGTGGAGGGCTCACCCTGGAGGGAGAAGAGAAGTCAGACCGTGATCAGATCTTTGAGCTTGGCGTAAATCTTCTCGCCGATGCCCTGGACCTTCATCAGCTCCTCGGTCTTCTTGAACGGCCCGTTCTGCTTGCGGAAGTCGATGATCCGCTGGGCGACCTTGGGTCCGACCTGCGGCAGCTTCTGCAGCTCGTCGGAAGGGGCGGAGTTGATGTTGATCTTATCCGCGGACTTGTTCGCACCCTGCATGGCCAGGAGTGGCGACAGGAAAAGTCCGAGGACCATGATCACCGCGACGCTTTTCATAACGTGGGCTCGCATGAGCACCTCCTTTCGCTCTTTTCTTAATGCGAAAGGCGTGCCAGCGCCGCGCGGTGGTCCCCCGCCTGATGGGAGACTTGAAGCGGCGCTTCCCGCCGGCTCTTCGTCAACGCCCGGCGTCGCGGAGCCGGATCGACGACGATTTCCGTTGACGGATCCTATTGCCGATTGTCGGCCCGGACCGCATTGCGGACGACAAGCGTCGTGCCGACAAGACCGGTCAGGGCTATGACCACGAAGCTCCCCCACCCGAGAGACGCATTCGGTCCCGCGGCCTCCGCATATATCCCGATGATGGACCACGGAATCCAGGGTCCCCATCCCGTCGAGCCGAAGATCGAGGCGAGCACGAGCGTGAAGATCGAGAAGCCGAGGGGCGCGAAGTAGCCTTGGGAAGCGACGGCCACCCAGGCCACGACGGTGGCGCAACTCAGGGACATAAAACTCAGCAGGAGGATCCGGCCGGCCGTCGCGAGAAAGAGCGCGGCGCTGAAGCCGGGAAGATGAAGGATCATGCCGACGGCCCAGGTCTCGACGATGAGACCGAGATTCAGGACGGCAAACCATGTCCCGGACACAAAGAGCTTGGCGAAAACAAAACGGCCGCGGGGGATGGGCAGGCCGAGCATGTTTTTCGCCGTCCCTTCGGCATATTCCCGTCCGAAGACGTAGGTGACGATCACCGCGCTCATGATCAGCCCGCCGATTCCCGCCATCTGCAGGATGAAGGCCAGGAAGGTCCGCCAGTCCAGCGCCCCCCCCCCGAACGCAAACCGGGCCTTCCGGCCGAGCAGACCCAAGCGGCTGGCCAGGGACGGATTCATCATGACCCAGAGCAGGAAGCCGCAGATGGCCGCCATGAAGGCGTAAACGGCGAAGGATATCCACGTCACCCGGCTGCGGCGAAGCTTCATGAACTCCGTTTTAACGAGCCTCGGATTCCTCATGACGCCTCTCCGGTCACCCGCATGAAGTGTCCCTCCAAGCTTTCTTCGATCGGGACGAGCCGCTCCAGGGCGATGCCCGCGCCGATCAGGGCACGGGCAATCGCGGCCGGACGGACGGACCGGTCGGTGATGCGAAGAAGGCCGTTCCCCGCCGGCGACAGCCCGCTCAAGCCGAGATCGTCGCGTAAAACCCTTTCGGCCCGGGCCGCGTCATCGACCTCGATCTCGATCGCCAGCCGCCCCTTGTCGCGGAGGGCCTGGAGGTCGACCTCTTCCACCAGCCGCCCCGCGTGCACGATGCCCACCCGATCCGCCAGATGTTCGACTTCAGCCAGGAGGTGGCTGGACATGAAGACGGTCCGGCCTTGGTCGTCGGCGAGACGGCGGAGGAGGGTGCGAATCTCAATGATGCCGGCGGGATCGAGCCCGTTGACCGGCTCGTCGAGAATGAGGATCTCGGACCGGGACAAGAGAGCCCGGGCCAGGGAAAGCCGCTGTTTGTTGCCCAGGGAGAGCCGTCCCGCCCGCCGGTTCGCGTATTCGCCGAGCTTGAGCAGATCGATGACCTCGTCCACGCAGGCCAGCGGGGCCGACGTCAAAAGGCGTTGAATATGAAGGTTTTCGCGAACCGTCAGATTGGGATAAGCGGATGCCGACTCGACGAAAAAGCCGATCCGGGCAAGCGCGCGTCTCCGATCCCGCTCCAGGGAAGCCCCGAGGATCGAGATCTCGCCCGCGCTCGGTCGGACGAGTCCGAGGAGCATGCGGATCGTGGTCGTCTTGCCGGCGCCGTTGCGGCCGAGAAAGGCGTAGATCTCGCCGCGCCGGACATCCAAGTCGACGTTGACGACGGCTTTCACCGGGCCGAAGCTCTTCGACAGGCCGCGCGTCCGGATGGCCGGACCATCGTCGTTTTTCATCGGATGCCTCCCCCTCTCTTGCGCGGACGGTCGCCGGCCCGGCCCGTGCCCGCGGCCATCCTCACGGCCAGGGCCTCCGCGATCAGCTTCTGCGCGGATCGATAACTTCCCGGCGGAAAGTCCTCCTTGTGGAGGACGATGGAAAAGAGGGCGGCCGCCAGGCCGGGCAATGCCTCGGCCACGCCCGGAGCCAGCAGGCCTTCGCCCTCCCAGCGCCGGGCGGCCTCTTCCAGCACCCGGCGATCCGCCGCCTGGTGGCCGACGATCCGCTCCGGCGGCAGACGCTCGATGATCGCTTGTATGTCCTGAAAGCCGAGACGCGCCAGCCCGGGCTCCCGGTCGATGATTTCGAAGGCGCCGATGAAAAAGCGCTCCAGTTTTTCCCGAGGCGTCCCCCGGCCCGTCGTCACCATCTCGATCAGGGCGCCGCGGTGTTCCCTCTCCCAGGATTCGAAGACCGTCAGGATGAAGTCCTCCCGGGAGGGGAAGAAGGCGTAGAAGCTGCCCTTGGAGATGCGGGCCTCGCGGGCCACGTCGTCCACCACGAGAAAACGTACGCCGCCCTTGTTGATAAGACGGCGGCCGGCCGCGATGAGCCGGTCCCGGATCCGGTTCCGTTCCTTTTCGGAGAAAGCTCTCGGCATGTTCTCTCTATGACCGTTTGCTCTATTTCGGTCATAGAGATCATACAGGGAACGAAATGCAATTTCAAGGGAAATGAACCTTCTCCGGGGGTTTGGAGGGCCAAAGCCCTCCAACCTCGAGGCCTACTTGGCCCGCGGATGGCTCTTGCGGTATACGTCCATGAGCTGCTTGACGTTGAGGTGGGTGTATTTCTGGGTCGTAGCCAGGCTCTCGTGGCCGAGAAGCTCCTGGATGACCCTCAGGTCGGCCCCCCGCCCCAGAAGGTGCGAGGCGAAAGAATGCCGCAGAGCGTGCGGACTGACGCCGCGCCGCAGGAGCGAGCGCTTGACGTACTTGTCGACAAGCCGCTCGACCGAGCGCGGCGAGATCCGTCCGCCCTGGTAATTGAGAAAGACCGCCGCTTCGCCGAAGTCCGCCGGGAGCAGGGTCGGCCGCAGCCGCAGGTAGGCGTCCATGCTCTCCACCGCCTTGCGGCCGAACGGCACGAGCCGCTCCTTCTTGCCCTTGCCCCGGACGCGGAGCATGCGGTCCTCCAGGCTCATGTCGGCCAGGTCGATCCCGACGAGCTCGCTCAAGCGGATGCCGGTGGCGTAGAAAAGCTCCAGAATGGCCCGGTCGCGCAGCCCCAGGACGTTCTCCTTGTCGGGCTCGTTCAGGAAGCGGGTCATCTCGTTCTCGGAGAGAAACGCCGGCACCGGCCGGTCGAGCTTGGGCGTGGAGACGACCCGGCCCGGATTGTCGTCGACCAGCCCCTGCCGCAGGCAGAACTTGAAGAAGGAGCGGATGGCGGCCAGCTTGCGGGCGACCGAGGACTTGGCCTGGTGAGCGGCGGCCAGCTCGTGTAAAAACCCCCGCAGGACGACGTGGTCCACGTCGCGGAGCCCGAGCTTGCGGGCGTCGAGGTAGGCGGCCAGCTGCAGGAGGTCGGTGCGGTAACCGGCCACGGTGTGGGGAGAAGCGTTGCGCCCGTGGGTCAGGTGATCGAGAAACTCGTCAAGCGCCTTGCGCATCCTTGGCGGCCGGCTCCTTGGCCTTCGGGGCTATTGTAGCCCCGGCGACGTCTTCCCGCCAGTCGCAGGCCTCGTCCTGGCAGTGGAGGTAGGTGCCGTCCTTCTTGGTGCTGTGGCGGAGGATGAACGGCTTGCCGCACTTCGGGCAGGGCTGCTTGACCGGTTCGTCCCACGTCGCGTAGCGGCACTTGGGGAAGCGGCTGCAGCCGAAGAAGAACCGGCCCCGCTTGGTCTCGCGCTTGAGGATCGTCCCGCCGCAGTCCGTCGGACAGGCCAGGCCGGTGTCCTCGGCCTTCTTCTTCTTGATGTACTTGCAGGTCGGATAGTTGGAGCAGGCGGTAAAAAGCCCGTAGCGGCCCCGCCGCTGGACGAGGTTGCTGCCGCACTCGGGGCACTTCTCCTCCAGGACGATGACTTCCTTCTTGACCATATTCTCGGTGAAATCGCAGTCGGGATAGCCCGAGCAGCACTTGAAGCTGCCGAAGCGGCCGCTCTTCAGCACCACGGGCTTGCCGCACTTGGGGCAGACTTCGTCGAGCGGAATGCCGGTGGCCTTGACGCTTTCGACCTTGGCCGCCGCCTTGAGGTCCTTGTCCAGCTTCGCGTAGAAGGACCGCAGCGATCCGGTCCACTCCAGCGTGCCCTCCTCGATTTTGTCCAGCTCCCCTTCCATCTCGGCGGTGAAGTCGATCTCCATAAGGTCGGGGAAGTTGCGGATCAGGAACTCGGTCACGAACATCCCCAGCTCGGACGGCACGAACTTGCCCTCGGTCTTGACGACATAGGTCCGGTTCTGCAGGGTGGAGATGATGGGTGCGTAGGTGGAGGGGCGGCCGATGCCCTTGGCCTCGAGCTCCTTGACCAGCGTCCCTTCCGTGTAGCGGGCGGGCGGCTGAGTGAAGCTCTGCTTGGGCTCCAGGCTTTGCAGGGTCAGCGTCTCTCCCGCCGTGACCGCCGGCAGGGCCTCCTTGTCGCCGTTCTCGCCCTTGGGCGTCAGGGCCAGGAAGCCGGCGAACTTGAGCACTTCGCCCTTGACCGTGAACAGGTACTTCTTGGCCGAGATCTCGAGTTCGGTCTCCTCGATCTGGGCGGGGCTCATCTGCGAGGCCAGGAACCGGTTCCAGACCATTTGGTAGAGGCTGAACTCTTCCTTTTTAAGGAAGGGCTTGACGGCCTCGGGAGTGAGCTCGGGCGAAGTCGGCCGGATGGCCTCGTGGGCGTCCTGGGCGGCGCTCTTGTTGGCGTAGACGTTGGGCTTGGCCGGCAGGTGCTTGTGCGAGTATGCCTTTTCGATGTAGGCGCGGGCCCAAGCCAGGGCCTCGGCCGAGACGCGCACGGAATCCGTGCGCATGTAGGTGATCAGGCCGACCGGGCCGCGGTCGCCGATGGCCATGCCTTCGTAGAGCTTCTGGGCGACGGCCATCGTCCGTTTGACGGGATAATGCAGGCGCTGGTAGGCATCCTGCTGGAGAGTGCTGGTGATGTAGGGCGGGGATGGATGGCGCTTCTTCTCCCGGACATTGACCTTGGCCAGGGTGAAGGGCGCATCCTTGAGGTCGGCCAGGATCGACTCGGCGGTCGTCCCGTCGCCGACCTTGGCCTTCTTGCCGTCGATCTTGGCCAGGGAGGCCCGGAAGGGAGGCGGGTTCGAGGCCGCCAGGTGGGCGTAGATCGTCCAGTATTCCTCGGGCTTGAAAGCCCGGATCTCCTTCTCCCGCTCGTAGACGAGCCGGAGGGCGATGCTCTGGACGCGTCCCGCGCTCAAGCCGCGGGCGACCTTCTTCCACAGCAGGGGGCTGATGAGATACCCGACCAGGCGGTCGAGGACGCGGCGGGCCTGCTGGGCGTCGAACATATGGGCGTCCAGCTCGGTCATGTGCCGGAGCGCCTCCTGCACGGCGGACTCGGTGATCTCATGCAGCTTGAGGCGGCGCATGGGCTTGCCGTCGCCGTCCAGAAGCTCCTTGAGGTGCCAGCAGATGGCCTCGCCCTCGCGGTCCGGGTCGGCCGCCAGGATGATGACGGAGGCGTCCTTGGCCGCCTGCTTCAGCTCGGTCACGACCTTCTTGCGCTCCGGGATGATTTCGTAGAGGGGCGCGAAATTGTTCTCGACGTCGACCCCGAGCTTGCTCTTGGGCAGGTCGCGGACGTGCCCCATGGAGGCCTTGACGACATAGTCCGCCCCCAGGTACTTGTTGATCGTCTTCGCCTTGGCCGGCGACTCGACGATGACCAGCGACTTGTCCATTACCATTTCCTCCGATACGTCTTGCCCGGGCCTTGGACGGCCAGGCCCTTTATCTC
>JAQULS010000206.1 GCA_028749235.1 Acidobacteriota bacterium
GGGGCCTCGGCGGGTATTTGCTCAGCCGGCCCTTCAAGGCGGGGCGGGGGAGCGCCGAGGTGGGCTGGACGGTCATCGATGAAGCCTACCAGCCGGCCAATGCGGTCGAGGCGTTCATCAAGGACGACGCGGCGAACCGGGAATCCCTGCCCGTCTCCATCCGCGCTTACGGCAAGGACGCCAAGATCCTCCGCCGGTTCAAAGGCAAGCAGTTCGCCCGGCCCAACGAGCAGGTCCTGGCCCTTTACTTTAAAGGTATGGATGATTGGATGATCATGGATATCAAGTACAAGGCTGAGAACGGACGCGAAACGACGCGGACGATGCTCTATATCCTGGCCGGCGGCCAATGGAAGGTAGCGGACGCGGGGACCCTGCTGGAATAGGACGTCTCGACCCAAGCCGTCCATCATGTCCGATCCCCGTTCCCTTTGGTCGCGCGAGATCCTGGCTATCGCCAAGGAAGGGCTGACATACTGCCATGATCCTTTCGACCGGGGCCGCTACGAAAAGCTGCTGCTCATGGCTGCGGAAATCGCGGCCGCTGAGACGGGAGGCGCGCCGGCCCTCATCCGCGGCGTTTTTACGGCCGAGGAGGGATACCCGACGCCCAAAGTCGATGTCCGCGGCGTTGTCTTCCGGGAAAACCGCGTTCTTCTCGTTTCAGAGCGCAATGACGGCGGACGCTGGACCCTGCCGGGCGGGTGGGCCGACTTAGGCTCGACTCCTTCCGAGAACGTCGTCCGCGAAATTTTCGAGGAATCGGGCTTCCGAACCCGGGCCGTACGTCTTCTGGCCGTCTATGACCGCGACAGGCAGGGCCATACCCGTCGCTATTTCTCCTGCTATAAAATGCATTTTCTATGCGAGATCATAGGCGGCGAAGCGAAGGGAAGCCTGGAAACGCAGGCCGTCGCGTTCTTCCCCGAGGACGGCCTGCCCCAACTGTCGACCGACCGGGTGACCGAACGCCAGATCAAGCGCGCCTTCGAGCTGCTCCGGCACCCGGAATCGGGGCCGGATTTCGACTAGGGCCGGGCGAAAAAAAGGGATTCTGCATTTGCGGAAAACGGTCAGGAGTCCGGGGCGTCCATGATCCGGAGGATTCTTTCGATCTCTTCGTGGGAGAAAACCGGGAGACCCGCTTGGGCCAGCTCGCGATCGACCTGTTCTCGTAAACAGGCCCGGATGACGTCGGCCAGGCTTTCCCTTCGTTCCGCAGCGGCTTTCTTCAGCTTTTCGAAAAGCTCATCTAGAAGAATATAAAGCCGTTTCATCAGATGCCCTTTAAGATAAATGTACACGCGGGACTCCCGGATGTCAATGAAACGGTCGTTTTATCCCCATGCTTTTCCCCGGCCTTCTTAAAGGACGCCGGCTGAAGGGATTTGTCTCAAAAGAGAAGACCGATTTGATATAATTCGGGAGGAAGGAGGCCGCCATGATGCCGATTCTCATCATCGGGGCCGTTGTCGTCGTCGCCGTGATCATGGTTCTGATCCAGAAAGGCCGGACGGGCGCCGAATGGACGGGACGGGTCGAATCGATAAGACGCAAGACCGCCTGCCGGGAAGAGTGCGCCCAAACCTTCGTTATCGTCCGCTATCGGACGAAGGCGGGAAAGCGCGGCAAGTTCGAGCTCGACGCCGGCGCTTTCGCCCGCTATTTTCCCGGGCTCAAGGAGGGCGATGGGCTGGTCAAGACCGCGGCCGAAGGGCTGCCGCGCCAGGCCTAAAGAACCTTGATCTCGAGCATCCGCTCGATCCGGAAGTGGCGGATGTCCTCCCGCTCATAGCACCAGGCCCGCAGGCCCTCGAACCTCCGGCCCCCGTATTCCATGGGCTCCAGGCTCTCGGGCCGGATCCGGCGGCGGCTCTTGCTGTCGTCGGGTTTGAGATAAACGATCTCCAAGGCCCGTCCTTCGGCGATGGCCTCCTCGATCAGCCGCCTTTTTTCTCCGTAGGCCAGACGCGCCTCGGAGCGGGCGTACTGGAAGCCGGTCAGGAACCGGACCACCCTCCAATCCATGCGGATATGCTCCTTGCGGATGGGCTTGCGCAGGATCAGTCCCTCGAAGGTCGTGCAGCGGCTCAAGGCCACGTAGACCTGGCCGTGGGCGAACGTGCCCCGGCCGACGTCGACGATGACCCGGTCGAAGGTCTTGCCCTGGCTTTTGTGGATGGTCACGGCCCAGGCCAGCTTGAGCGGGTACTGGGTGAAGGCCCCCACCGGATCGCTGACGATGCGGTTTTCCTCCCGGTCGTAGGCGAAGCGGAAAATCTCCCAGACGTTCGGGCCGATGTCCACGATTTCGCCGTCCTGGAGTTCCACCTCCACCACGTCGTCCTCGCCCCGAGCCCTGGCCACGTCGATGACCTTGCCGATCGTCCCGTTGACCCAGCGGCCCCGCGGATCATTGGTCAACAGCATGACCTGGGCGCCCGTCTTGATCTCGAGCCGGGCGTCCGTCGGCAGGGACGTCCGGTCGAACTCGCCGTCGATGAGGCCGTCGTAGGCGAACGTCTCGCCGTCCAGGGTCTCGAGCGTCTCCCGGTTGCGGCGGAAGGCCTGGTCGTTGGTGCTGGTCAGGGTGATATAGAACTCGCCCTCGGCCGGCTCGAATTCGGGGTCGAGCCGGGCGTTCAAACGCTCCAGGTCGGACTCGCTGACGGAGCGGTTGCGGATGGCATTGAGCAGGCGGATGAACTCGGCCTCGCTCTGGCGGTAGATCTTCTCCAGCTCGACGAATTCCAAGGGGTAGCCGCCGTCGGCCAGGGCCCGGGCCGAGAAGAAGTAGGGGCTGTCGTAGGGCGAGCCGGAGGCCTCCTCGAAGAGCGCTTTCTCCTGCGGCGTCACGACCGGGGGGAGCTGGTAAAGGTCGCCGATAAAGACCATCTGGATGCCGCCGAAGCGCCGCTTGGGCAGCGGCCCGTTCAGGCGGAGAAACTTCTCGACGCAGTCCAGGAGGTCCGCCCGGACCATCGAGACTTCATCGATGACGACGGCGTCGAGATTCCGGTAGAGGGCGCCCTCGGGGCCGCCGGCCTTGGCCTTGGGCAGCGCCTTGACGGTATCCAGCGTCACATCGGGCTTGAAGCGGCAGAAGGAGTGGATGGTCTGGCCGCGGACGTTCAGGGCGGCGACCCCGGTCGGCGCCAGGACGGCCACGCGCTTGCGCGTGGTCGATCGAAAGTGGTCGAGCAGCGTGGATTTCCCGGTCCCGGCCCGGCCGGTGATGAAGACCGGCTTGTCCGTGGTCTCCATAATCTCCAGGGCCCGGCCGAACTCGGGATTGATCTCGAGTCCGGAGGCGGTTCGGGGGAGGGCGGCGGCGGGGCGTTTCTTGGCCATCGGGACGGGGCCATTATAGCCGAGGCGCGCCGCGTCGGAAACGGGAGAAGCGGTTCAAAGAGCGCAGGCGCCGCGCTTGTTCTTTTCGAAGTACTTCTGGTGGTACTCCTCGGCCGGGTAGAACGGGCCGGCTGGGACGATCCGGGTCGCGATCGGGCGGCGATAGCGGCCCTCCCGGCCGAGATCGGCTTTGACCTTCTCGGCGGCCGCCCGCTGGGCTTCGTCATGGATAAAGATGACCGAACGGTATTGCGTCCCGATGTCCGGACCCTGCCGGTCGACCTGGGTGGGATCATGGAGGGAGAAGAAGGCCCGGACCAAGTCATCGTAGGAGACCCGGGCGGGATCGAAGATCACCCGGACCGCTTCGGCATGGCCGGTGTCGTCCCGGCAGACCCGCTCATAGGACGGATCGGGGACCGTCCCGCCCGTATAGCCGGCCTCGGTCGAAAGCACGCCCGGAACGCGGCCGAGCTTGTCTTCCACGCCCCAAAAACAACCGGCGGCGAACGTGGCCGTAGCCGTCTTGGGCTTCGCGGCCGCGGCCGCCCGGAAGATCATGGCCGCCGAGTTGATGCAATAATGGCGGCCGGCCGGGGCCGGCCCGTCGTCGAAGACGTGGCCGAGATGGGCGCCGCAGGCGGAGCAGCGGACTTCGGTCCGGACCATGCCCAGCGAGGAGTCTTCGCGGTATTCGATGTTCGCCTCGGAGAAGGGGACGGTGAAGGAGGGCCAACCGGTGCCGTGATCGTACTTGGCCTCGGAGGAAAAGAGCGTGACCTCGCAGGCGGCGCAGAGATAGGATCCTTTATCCCAGAAATCGTTGTATCGGCCCGAGAAGGGAGCTTCCGTACCGCATTGGAACATGACTTTGTACTGTTCGGGCGTCAGGCTGCTCTTCCACTCGGATTCGGTCTTGCGGACGGATCGGGGCATGGTCGTTTCTCCTTGTCCCGTCTGAATAGGCCGGACGGGGCCGGCCGCGAGGACGGCGTTCAAGCCCTTCCAGCCGCCCCAGGCCAGGGCCAGGCTGGCCAGAAGGATCAGCGCCCGGACGCTTTGTCTCATGGCCGGCTCCTTGGATACATAAAACCTATAGTAATAATAGGGTAAGGGAAGGGAAAAATCAAGTCCGGCCTCGCCCCTCGCTTCGGCCGGGAAGCTCAGTCCTTCTCGGAAGTGATACGGAGGATGCGGGCGATCCGATCGTCGGAGATCCGGTAGCAGATCCGGGTCCCCTCGCGGCGGCCCTCGATGATCCCGGC
>JAQULS010000067.1 GCA_028749235.1 Acidobacteriota bacterium
CAACCTATCCCGCGTCTCGCCCGCCTCGGCCCTGATGTTCTCCTCGATGAGCCTGGCCCGGACCGGGCTGGAGGAAAATGACCGCTTCGCGGCCTCGATCCGGACCTATAAGCCCATTTTCACCCAGTGGATCAACCCCAAGATGATGCAGGCCATCGACTTCCAGAACGGAGGGACGACCGGCAAGGTCTCGCTGGCGGACATGCCCCAGCACAAGTTCGAACCGGAGATTCTCAGCAAGTCCCTGGCTCGGATCCTGCCCGACTTCCTGGTCATGATCGGGCTCATCATCATCTTCTTCGTCGGGTCGTACGTCTCGTTCCTCAAGTACGACGTGCGCTGAGAGGCTGCCATGCTGGAAACCATCAATCTGACCAAGCGGTACGAGGACGGCCAGCTGGCCGTGGACCATCTGAACCTGAAGGTCGAGCCGGGCGAGATCTTCTGCATGTTCGGAGCCAACGGGGCCGGCAAGACGACGACCATCAACCTGCTGCTGGGCTTCCTGCCGATCACCGAGGGCACGGCCCTGGTCGAGGGCATCGACATTGCCAAGGAGCCCCTCAAATCCAAGGATTTCCTGTCCTTCGTTTCGGAGAACGTCACGCTCTACGGCAACTTCACCGCCTTCCAGAACCTGGACTACTTCTGCAAGCTGGCCGGCAAGCGGAACCTGGCCAAGGCCGACTTCGCCCGCGTTCTCAAAAGCGTCGGCCTTCAGGAGGATGCCTTCAACCAGCGGACCAAGAACTACTCGAAAGGCATGCGCCAGAAGCTGGGCCTGGCCATCGCCCTGCTCAAGGACGCCCCCAACATTCTGCTCGACGAGCCCACCTCCGGGCTCGATCCCAAGTCGGGGCAGGAGTTCCTGGACCTCCTGGTTCACATGCGCGACCAGGGCAAGTCGATCTTCATGTCGACCCACGACATCTTCCGGGCCAAGCTGATCGCGGACCGGGTCGGGTTCATGAAGCGGGGCAAACTGGTCATGCTCAAGACCAGGGCGGAACTCGAGGGCGAGGACCTGACGGCCCTCTACATCCAGTACATGGACGAACGGGATTAGCGGGGGTCGTAGCGGAGGAACGAGACGAAGGCGGCGACGAACAGCCCCAGAGTCATGATCAGCAGCACGGCCAGCGGGGCCAGGACGCCCTTGAGCCGGGCCGCCAAAGGCTCCTCCGTGTAGCGGAAGCGCGGCATGTCGTGCACGTCGGCCGCGATGTTCCAGACGTCCGCGGTCGGATTCGCCTTCTTCATCTCCTCCATGCGACGATCCTGATACTTGCCGAAAGTCTCGCCCCATCTCCTGGAGAGATCAACGAAATGGCTTTGGTTTCTCATGCCGGTATTCGTGAGATCGGTCGCCAGATAAGTGAAGTCGGCCAGGGGGGAAGCCAGGGATAGGCCGACCGCGAGCTTGGTCTGGGCCTTTTCCCTGCGCTCCAGGTCCTTCTGCAGGACTTCCGCCAGCGCGCTTTGTCTGGCGTTGGCTTCGTCCCAGCCTGCCTGGTCCGCCTTGCCGTAGAGTTCATAAGCCGCAGCGAACGCGGCATCCTTGAGGATCCTGGCCTTGACGTCCTCCTCCGACATCCGCTCCACTCCCGCCAAGACGGAATACTCCTTGAGCACGACCGCCGTCTTCTCCTTGGCCAATCGATTGCCGAGGATGTCGCGTTCGTCCTGGGTCAGACGGAAGATCTCCCGATTGACCTTGATCTGGGACGGAGCGGGTCGGAAAAACGAGGCTGCGTAGGGGCTTAAGTTGGGAATGACGAGCACCATCACGACCCAGACGAAGAGCGAGGTCATGATCGATGAGGCGCTCGACCGGTGCCGCGCGGAGATCAGGGTCCCCAGGACGGCAAAAAGAGCCAGATAGACGATAGTCCCAAGCAGGATCAGCGCCAAGGCTCCGAAGTCCGCGCCCTTCCAGGCCACCCGCGGATTGAGGAGGATGATGAACAGGCTGAGGAGTGTGGCGATCAGGAAGGGAATGAGAAGCGTGGCCGTTCCGCCGACGATCTTGCCGAGCAATATTTTCGCCCGCGGCACGCCGTTGGCCAGCATCAGCTTCAGCGTCCCGTCCTCGCGCTCGCCACAGACGGAATCGTAGCTGAAGACGATCCCGGCCAGACTGAAGAGAATGACGACGATGAACGTCAGATCGAGAAGGGGGAAGACGACCGGCAGCGGATCGTTGTCGAAGGAATCCAAGCCGGTGTCGGCCGACAATCCCCGGACCAGGGTCATGAGCGGGACGGGAGGCTGGCTCGGCTCGATGATGTTCCCAAGACGGTTGAAGTGGGCGTAGCGTTCGAGATAGCGCTCGACCTCGACCTGGCGGCGGGAATAGTCGTCCAATTGCCGGACGTAGTCGTTGGTCAGAACGAGGACCGTGGCCGGAATGACGATGATAAGAAGGAGCGCCGTGACCAGGAAGCGGAATGACAGGATTTGGTTGTGGATTTCCTTGCCGATGATGGTCGAGAGCATGTCTTATCCCTTTTTACCGGACGTCGTAGCGCCGCAGGGCGGCGGCTCCGACGCCGAAAACGATGAGGGCGGCCGCCAGAAGCCAAGCGATGTCGATCAGGCTGCCTTCGGCCAAGACCCGTCCCAACGAACGGTAGCGGTAGGTGAAGGCCGGAAACGGCCGTTTATTTCCGATAATGTCGTCGACGATCCGGTTTTTATGCCGGATGATGTCTTCCTTGAGCCGAGAGTCCTCACCGATCCCCGTCCCGGCGATGTCCGTTGCGGCGTAGACGAAGCCGGCGGCCGGCGAGATGCGGTTGATCGTCTTGCTCAACCGCACCAGGCGGTCGGCTTGGCGGCGGTAATCCTCCTCCAAACGATTGGATTCCCGGTTGATGGCGAGGATCCGATCGTTCCAGGTTCCTTCCCTCCATTTCCCTTCCTTGGTATAGGTCTTCAGGATTTCGCTCGTCCAGATCTGCTGGCGTTTTTCGCTCAAAGCCTTGGTCGAGGGGACCTTGACGATCTGGCGCGCCGCGAGCGTCCCCAGGTTGGGCAGGACGAAGACCAATCCCGCCCAGAGAAGGAGGAGAACGACCAGGGAGGAGGCCGAGCGCTGGGTCAGGGCGGAGACGAGAAATCCCAAACTCAGGAACAGGGCGATGTAGACGAGGCTCAAGGCGACAAGCCAGGCCATGCGGCCGAGATGCCCGGCCGAAAGCCGGATGGCCGGATCCAGACCGACCAGGGCGATTCCGAGACAGGTCACGATCGTGAAGGGAACGGCCAGGCTGAAGAAGTTGCCCAGCCATTTCCCCGCCAGCAGGGCGGAGCGGGAAACGGAGTTGGATAGAGCCAATTTCAACGTCCCATCCTCTTTTTCCCGGCTGATCTGGTCGAAGCCGAAGAGCAGGGCGACGAGCGACATCACCAGCTTGACGATGTAGACGAAATCGGGGGCGGGGAAGAAGGCATAGATGACGTTCCCGGATTTCTGCCCGGACTGGACGTCGAAGCCGGTGACGCCGATGCCGATGGATCTGGCCATTGACTCGTCCAGGCCCTTGGCCAGAATCGAGAGCGGATTGGGGGGAAGAACGGCGATCGCTTCTCCGGCCGCCGGCTTGTTGATCTGGTAATCGGCCAGGCGGGCCTTGTAGTCCCGGGCCATGACGAAAAGGCTGGTGAAGATGAGGACCGAGGCCAGCAGGATGACGATGAAGAACTTGTAGCTTAAAAGGTTGTTGACGATCTCTTTCTTGGCGATGGTCCCGATCATGGTGCAGGTCCTCTTGCGTCTACCGGACGTCGTACTTCCGGAACTTCACGTAAGCGAAAACGAACGGGGCGATCAGCCAGAAGGCCAGCATAGCGAGACTCTGGACGTTGGCCTTGAGGGCTTCGGCCAGCGAGGAAGAGGCCACCGTGAATTTCGGCAGGGCCTTGAAGTCGATGGGCTGGACCGAGAAGCCCAGCGACGTCCCTCCGCCCGGATGGATCATGACCGTCCGGCGGACGCGCTGGAACAGCGCCTGGTCCAGGGCCAGTTGGTGCGACTGGACGGCGGCGAGGTACTTGGTCCGGGCCAGTTCCCCCGTTCCGCAGAGGTCTGAAGCCAGGCGGGTGAAGGCCGCGCTGGGGGAGATCAGGGCGAGATTCGAGGCCAGGCTCTGCTGCCTCCGCCTTTCCTGGCGGTAGGTCTCGGTGATGGCCCGGATCTCGCGGGCCTTGCGCTCCCGGGCCCTCTGCTCGATGTCCGCCTTCAGGGGGTCCCATCTCTTCCGCTCGGGCGAGGCCGTGTCGTCCGCCGCGCCTTTGCGGGCGGAGCCGAAGATTAAATCGTACTGCTTCCCCAGCTCCTTGGCCGTTTCGGTGTCGATCGTCTTGGCCAGCAGGGACGTCTCCAGGGAGACCTGCGTTTCGGTGCGGATCGGGTCGATCAGGGAGGCCAGCATGTCGCCCAGCTTGGGGATGACGAGCTGGAACGCGGACCAGATGAGGAGAATGGCCACGAGAGACGTCCGGGCCTTGAACGAGACGGTCGAGACCATCGTCCCGATGGTGTAATAGATCAGCATGAACAGAGCCGCCGCCAGGGCCAGGACCGCGATCCGGGCCGGGGCGTCGCCGCCGAACAGGGGGAAGCCTCCCAAAAGAAGAACCAGGGTGCTCAGCAGGAAGGCGGCGAGAAACGGCACGGCCAGGGCCAGGTAGCCGCCGGTGATCTTCCCGACGAGAATGGCATCCCTCGGCAGGCGGTTCGAGAGCATGGCCCGGAGCGTCCCCGCCTCCTTCTCCCCGGAGATCACGTCCGAGGCGAACAGCAGGCCGATCAGGCTGATGACCATCTGGACGAGAAAGACGAAGTCGAACTTGCCCTGGATCGAAACGAGGGACTCGTCCCCGCTCGCGGATTCTCCCTGCGTCGCCCCGTCCTGGGTGAATTCGTAGTAGAGGGGCAGGGCGTTTTCGAAGCCCTGGGCGAAAACCGAGAGAAGGGCCGGCGGCCGGAAGCCCTTGATGGCGACGGTGCCCCCCATCAAGTCGCTCATCGAGAGGTTGGCCGAGGCGTCGTCCGCCAGCCGGATCTGCTCCTGGTAGTCGCGGACCCGCTTGGCGTACTGGGCATTGTTGACGGACATGCCCAGCGGGATGAGGACGAGGCAGATGAGCGCGAAAAGCGGGAAGCGGTAGCTGAAGATGTTCTCCAGCAGCTCTTTCTTGACGATCGTTTTCAGCATGGTTGTGGCTCCGGACGTCGGCGGGCCTGAACGGGCCGCATTCTTCAGGCCGAGAGCGGCTCGGACTTCATGTAGTCGATGTGGATCTTGACCAGGTCCTCGACCTGGAGCTCCTCCCGGGTCCGCTCCATGACCAGCCGGCCCTCCTTCATGATCCCGACCCGATCGCCGATCTCCTTGGCCCGGAAGATGTCGTGGGTCGACATCAGGATGGCCTTGCCCTCGGCCTTGAGCTCGTGCAGGATCTCCTGGAACTCCTCGGCCGCCTTGGGATCGAGGCCCGAGGTCGGCTCGTCGAGCAGGATGGCCGCCGCGTCCTTGATAATGGCGATCGAGATGCCCAGCTTCTGGCGCATGCCCTTGGAGAAGGTCTTGACCCGCTGCTCGAAGGCCTTCTCCTGCAGCGAGACGCGCCGCATGACCTGGTAGTAGCGCTCCTTGTCCAGATCGGGCTTGCCGCCCAGCTTGGCGAAGAAGTCCAGGTTTTGTCGGGCCGTGAAGTTGCCGTAGAGCATGACGTTCTCGGAGACGAAGGCAACGTGCTTCTTGGCCTCCAGCGGGTCCTTGGCCACGTCGATGCCGTTGATGAAGCAAGCCCCGGTCGTCGGCGGGATAAAGCCCAGAAAAAGGTTGATGGTCGTTGTCTTGCCGGCGCCGTTGGCGCCCAGCAGGCAATAGACCTCGCCCGCCCGCACGGCCAGGTTGAGATGGTCCAGGGCCAGGACGCCGTCCTCGTAACGCATGGACAGGTCGTCGGCCTTGAGAATCGTCGCTTTCTCGGTCATGAAATCCTCCTCGATTCGTTTTTTCCTTGCGTCCCATTATGAAATCGCCACGGCCCCGTTTCGCGGGGCCGTGGTGATGACCGGCCTCAGCGCCGCGTCAGCTTGATCCCGAAGACCACGACGCCGACCAGCAGGCCGACGAGGAGGAGAACGAGGAGCCCGATGCCCACCACGTTCGTCTTGGAGGCGACGTGGACGCGGACGATCTTGTCCTCCGACTCGACCTTGCGGTTGTCGGCGCTGCACTCGGTCTTGATCTTGGGCTCGTAGTCGCCCACCGCCACGTCGTCCGGCGGCTGGAACTTGATCCGGATGACCTCTTCCTTGCCCTGCTCGAGCGAGGCGATCAGGTCGGGGGTCACTTCGGAGCGCCAGTTGAGCGGCAGGTCGGTCGCGATTCGGATGTTGTTGAGCTTGCGGGTTCCGGCGTTCTTGACCCGGACCTCCATCTCGACGCCCTCGCCGACCCGGATCTCGTGGTAGAGGTTCACCGCCTGGACCTCGATCTTGCCCACGCCGCGGGGGATGAGCTCCAGCTTGACGCTGCCGGCCTTGAGCGAGGCGATATCGGCCGGGCCTATCTCGGGCTTGCGGGCCAGCAGGGCCTGCAGGCCCGCCGCCTGGTCGTTGTCCAGGGCCAGGGCGAAGAAGGTGATGGGCTTGTCGATGAGGACCTGGGCGTCGGCGTTCTTGGGCAGGTAGAGCTTGAGTTGGAGCTTCATCGAGGTGACGCCCTCGGTGAACTTGATCTGGGACAGCCGGGCGGCCGTGGCCGGGTCGCTGAACTCGTAGTTGATCTGGTGGGGGAGGTTGGCGATCTCCAGCTTGAAGACGTTGGCCTCGCCCGAGAACTTCTCCAGCGACAGGTCGAAGGTGGCCGTGCTTTCGAGGTCGGCCTCCTGCGAGAACTGGGCCGAATTGATGGTCACGATGTTGGCGCTGATGCCTTTCTGGAGGTAGACCGACGTGGTTTCGGTCTTGCCCGAGTAGAAGACGCTGACGTCCAGGTTCTCGACGTCCTTGAGGAGCTGGAAGGTCACGTCCCGCTCCGTCTCCAGGGGCATGGCCGGGATGGTTTTCTCATATGGATCGGAGATGATCTTGGCCTCCGATTTCAAGCAGACCGAGACGTCCTTGATCTCCTTCATGAAGTCGATCGGGAAGAGGTCCTCGGCCTTGATGCTCAGATTGTCGAGCTGCTTGAGCTCCTTGGAGGAGTAGCGCAGGGTGACCCGGACGAACTTCTTCCCGCCGGCGTCCTGGAACTTGACCGCGCTGGCCACGTTGATGCGGGCCTCGCTGCCCATGAAGTTGATAAGGGCCTGCTGGAAGTCGACCTGGGCCTGGAGGTAGGAGGTCTGGACCAGGGCAAACTCCTGCTCGGAGGTCAGGCCCTGCTCCTTGAGCTTGAGCGAACGGTCGAAGTCGCCCTTCGTTTTTTCCTTTTGAAGCTGGGCCTTTTTCAAGGTCAAAAGCTTCATGGTCTGGGATTGCCCTTCCTGGGCCGAAAGGGCGGCGACCGTCCCGAACAGAAGAAGGCCGACCAATGCGGCTGCTGCGAGCTTTTTCATCGTTGGACCTCCGCGGCGTCGGTAAACTTGATGTTTCGTTTATCCAAGCTGGTGCCCATGGCCTTGTCGAGCTGGCCTTGGGACAGGGTGTAGTCGATCAGGGCCCGCAGCTCCGCCGTCTTGGCGGAGGCCAGGTCCCGCTGGTAGGTGAGGACGTAGAAGTTGTTGCTCAGGCCGACCTTGAGCTTGGACTCCTCGGCCTGAAGCTTTTCCTCGGCCAGCTCGCGGGCCGAGCGCCGGGCCAGGACCCGCTCGTAGTTGGTCTGGACGGCCCGCACGGCGGCCCGAATCTCGAGCATCGCGTTCTGCTCCTTCTGCTTCAAGATGGCCGTTTGCTGGTCGAGGGCGGACTGGGCCTGGGCCCGGGCGGCCCGGGTGAAGATCGTGGACAGCGGGATGTCGAGCGTCAGGGCGACGGACCAGTTGTCGTACTTGAAATGGAGGGCGTCGCGGACGGCCTGGCTGGAGCCGTTCGAAACCCGGCCGATCACGATCCCGGTCAGCGGGTTGTCGTCCTGAAACAGGATCTGATCGCCCGAAAGCCCGGGGCTCCAGTAGCGGGTGGTGAGGTTGAGCGCGGGCAGGGTCTGGTTCTTGGCGTAGGTCAGGCTGATCTGCTTGTTGCGGATGTCGAGCGAAGCGGACTGCAGGTCGGGCCGGTGAACGAAGGCGGCGGCCATGGCCTCGTCCAAGCCCAGGTCGGATTTGACCAACTGGGGCGTATCGGCGGGAACGAGGTCGGAGGCGTCCTTGTCGAAGGCCAGGTTGAGCAGCCCATGCAGGGTGTCGGAGGAGTCCCTGACCAGCATCTCGGCCTGCAGGATGTCGGCCTTGCGGCTGGCCACCTCGGCCTGAGCGCTGATGACCTCCTTGGGGGCCAGGGTGCCGATGGCGGCCTCCTTGCGGCTCTTGTCGAGAAGGTCCTCGGCCAGCTTGAGGGACTGGCGCTGGACGGCCAGCGATTCGATCCGGTAGACGAGCTCCCAGTAGTTCGCTTCGACCGCATAGACCGTTTCGATCAGGGTCTCCTTCAGGTCGTTGGCCGCGATGTTCCGGTTATTGCGGGCGATGAGGATTTCCTGGCGGCTCGTCTTCCAGCCGAAGTCCTTGAGCAGGGGCTGGGTGTAAGTGAACGATAGGGCCCCGCTGTAGTAGGGGTTGATGGTTTGAAAGGTCGAGTTCGAATTGTACCGTTCCGTGGCCATGGCTACCGAGAACGACCCGCCGAGCGGGGCGTTCTGACTCACCGAGCCGGTGTAAGAGCGGGATTGGGTGGCCACGACGTCGGCCGCGTCGATCCAGGAGTAGGAGGCCGAGTTCTGGCTGTTCTGGTTGTAGTCGAAGGACAGCGTGGGTAGAAACTTCTCACCGGCCTTGACGACGCTCTGGTCGGCTTGGCGGTAGGTGAAGACCTGGACCGTGATGCCGAGGTTGCGCCGGACCGCCTGGACAATGCATTCATCCAGGGTCATGGTCGTCGAAGGCTTGGGCGGCGCGGCCGGCTTGTCCTGAGGGTCCGCGAATGCGGGCCGTCCGGCCAGAAGGAGTGTCGGGACGAGGAATGTCAGCAGGGCCAGGCGGAGGCCTTGCGGACTCGTGGCGTTTTTCATGGGCGATTCTCCGCGCTCGATGGCTTCATCGGGCGATAATAGTGCACGATTCGTGCCAATAGGATATACGGCGGGAGAGGCGGCGGGTTTCCCTTCCAGCGGGAAGCGAGTTACCCGTAGCGGGGACCGGCTTACCCATAATTACCAGACACATACTTAATTCACCCCAGCCGAGATTCGTAAACTCGTACCCATCCCGGATATTCTCCGTTCTCTCGGAGATTGGGATCCATGAATTAAGTATGTGTCTGGTAATTAACGGCTGGCACGAACATTGCAACTGTCCTGGCGATGGAATGATTCCGGCTGTCTCGCCAAGGAGCCTTTGGCCATGGTCTTTCATATCGCCAAGAAAGAGTTTCTGAACAATCTCCTCTCGGCCCGCTTCCTGATCGGCTTTCTCTTGTGCCTGGTTCTCATCCCCTTCAGCATCCTGATCAACGTCGACGATTACCGCGACCAGATGAGCCAGTCCAAGATTGACCGTGACGCGGCCGAAAAGGAGATGACCGAAGTCCGGGTCTTCTCCACGCTCAGGCCTATGGTCGTCTTTTCCGCCGAGCCGCTGGGCGTTTTCGGCAAAGGCTTGAGCGGGCAGGTCGGGAATCAAGTCGGGATCCGGCTGGGCAGCAAGCCGCTCCTGGCCGAGGGCAAGACCGCGGCCCGCGACAATCCCTTCCTGGCCTCCTTCTTCTCGGTCGATTTCGTGGACATCGCGGCCATCATTTTCTCCCTGCTGGCCCTGCTCTTCAGCTACGACGCCCTGACCCGGGAGAAGGAGGACGGGACCCTGCGCCTGCAGATGGCCAACTCGCTCGGGCGGGCCAAGCTGCTGGCGGGGAAGGTCGTCGGCATTCTGATGACTCTCCTGCCCGTGGTCGTCTTCTGCTTTCTGCTGGGCGCGATCATCGTCCTGGCCTCCCGCGACCTGGTTTACTCGGCCGGCGAATGGAGCCGCTTGATCCTTCTGGCCCTGGTCAGCCTGGCCTACCTTGTCTTTTTCGTCTTCCTCGGCCTGTTCGTCTCCTCTAAAAGCCGCGGCTCGGTCTCCAGCCTGGTGGTCTGCCTTTTCCTCTGGGTCGTCTTGATCTTCATCGTCCCCAACCTGGCCTCCACCTTCGCCGAAAGCTTCGTCCCGATCCAGTCGCGGGACAATCTGGACAGCGTTATAGCCGACATGGACAAGGGGCTGGACGAGCGGATACAAGCGGCAACGGACAAACTGCCTCCATCGGACTGGAATATGAACTGGTGGATGTTCGGCGGCAGCGACGGCGAGCGCGAGACGTACGGCTGCACGGCTTCGCACTTCGAGCGCAATCGCCGCGAAATGGCCTTGTCGGAGCCCCTGCGGCTCGACAACGCCGACCGCAAGTGGGCGCCGCAGAAGGCCTATCTCGACAGCCTGTCGCGCCAAGCCAGGGTCGCGGAGGATCTGGCCCTGTTCTCGCCGGCCGGGATCTTCCGGGCCGTGGCCACGTCCGTCTGCGGCACGGACCGGCGGGCCCAGGAGAAGCGCCTCGAGGACGTTCGCCGCTACCGCGAGACGTTCGTCTCCTGGCTCAAAGGCAAGAACCTGTTCGAGAAATACGAATATATAACGCCGACGCTTCCCTCCGCTTTTAAGACCCGGGACCAACTCGTGGCCGCCCGCACCGGCGGCAGGTTCAAAACCCAAGCGGAATACGATGCCTGGGCCGACAAGGAGCCCGATTTCCGGAAGCGCTGGCAGGTCCTATCCACGGTCACGCTCCCGGGCGACAGCCCCGAAGACTATCCCTTCCTTAAGCTCGGCGACATGCCCCGCTTCCTCGAACGGCCCGTTTCGGCCGCCGACAGCATGGCCGCCTCGCTTCCCCGGCTGGGGCTTTTGCTTTTCGAGTGCATCTTCCTGTTCGCCCTGGCCTACGTGGCCTTCATCCGCTACGACGTGAGGTGAGCCGTGTGGAAAACCGTCCTCAAGCGCGAAATCCAGCATAATCTTTACAGCCTGCGGTTCCTTCTGTCCCTGGCCCTGATCCTGGCCGTTTTCATCGCCGGCTCGCTGTCTTTCGTCCGCCATCATGCCGCCGATCTGGACAAGTACCGCGTGGCCCGAGACCTGGCGGTCAAGGCCGTGCAGACGGACGCCGCGTCGGGCGCCACGAATCTGGCGGTCAACCGGAGGTCCTACGACCTGCGGCCCCGGGACAACGGCTTCCTGGCCGACGCCAAGGAGAAGTACCTGCCCAACTCGCTCACCTATAGCGCCTGGAACGTCTTCGGCTTCGCCAACAAAAGCGGCAGCGCGAATCCTTACCTGGCCCGCTATGACGAGCTGAGCTGGGCCTTCGCCATAGCCCTCCTGGTCAGCTTCGCGGCCCTGATCTTCACCTTCGATGCCGTCTCGGGGGAGAAGGAGAGCAAGACACTCTCGCTGGCCCTGGCCAATCCGGTCTCGCGCGGGGCGCTTCTCTTCGGCAAGTACGCCAGCGCGGTCGTCTCGGTGATGGCCATCCTGGCCCCCGGCGTCCTGGTCGGCCTGCTCATCCTGACCCTCGCCGGGACGGTGTCGTGGGGCTGGAGCCTGGCCGCGGAAGTCGGGGCCTGCCTCCTGGCGGCGGCGTTCCTGGCGGCGGCGATGTCCGCCTTCGGCCTGCTCTGCTCTGTGCTGGCCCGAAGCTCCAATGTCAGCCTGCTCCTAGCCTTGACCGTCTGGCTTCTCTTCGCCATGGTCATCCCCAATTCCAGCGGCTTCCTGGCCAAGAATGTCTTTCCGATCGAGAAGGCCGAGTCCGTGCAAAAGCGCGTCCAGCAGGCCCTGGACGATTTGAGCAAGGCCGCCCCGCCGGGGAGCTGGATGATGAATTCCAACAACCCGTTCCTGCCGCAGCACGAGCTGCGGGCGAATCTCATGCGCAAGCGGATGGCGGCCGAGAAAGCCATCCGGGACGATTACTACCGCTCCATGTTCCTGCAGTTCGAAAGAACGCGGCGCTTGACGGCCTTTTCGCCCGTGGCCGCCTTCGAATTCCTGGCCGAGTCGATCGTCGGCGGCGGATATCCCCGCTTCCGGCGGGACTGGGACGATCTGCACGTCTTCCAGGGCCGATTTCTGAGCTTCTTCCAGGCTCTCGACGCCGCGGATCCCAAGAGCCCTCACTGGTTCAATCCGCGCGAAAGCGTCTCGACGACCCGGCAAAAAGTTTCGCCCGACGTCGTTCCGACGTTCAGCGAGCGGCCGATGTCCTTTGCCGACCGTTTGGGATCGGCCTGGCCGTATCTTCTCGTCCTGGCGGCGGCGGCGGCCCTGATCTTCAGCCTCGGCTTTGGGCTTTTCGTCCGCTACGACGTGCGTTGAATTAGCAGACACATACTCGATTCAAATAGTTGAATTAAGTATGTGTCTGCTAATTGGTATAATGATGCCATGGCCATGAAGAAGCTGTTCCCGGGCCTCGGCCGGGGACGCAAGCGTGATGAAAAGCTGCCGCTTCTCGTTTTCCGCGAGTTCGAGGCCGGCGTCAACCTGATCGAGGACTACGACCAGATCGCCCGCAACTTCCTGGGCAAGATCAAGGAAGTCTGCGCCGGCCCCAAGCTGATCCTGCTCGTCCACGACGCGGACAGCGGCCGCTTCGTCCCCGCCGCCACCGTCGGGGTCGGGGAGGATGAAAGCCGGACGGCCGTCTTCCCCCGCGACTCCCGGCTGGCCAAATGGCTCAAGGTCAACGAGACCCATCTCGAGATCGCCCGCCGGCCCGGCCTGGAGGACTACCTGACGCCCAAGGAGGCCGGGACGCTCTCCGCTCTGGGCATCGAGATCGCCTTCCCCCTGATCTCGATGAACCGGCTGATCGGTATCCTCCTCGTGGGCGCCAAACCGAAGGGCGCGCCGTTCACCCGGCTGGAGATCTCCTTCATCCGGGCCCTCCTGCCCCAGGCCGGGATCGCCCTGGAAAACGCGCTCCTGTTCAAGGAGCAGCGGGAGCGCTTCCGCCGCATGTCGCGCGCCGACCGGTTGGCCACGGTCGGCGAGCTGGCGGCCGGGGCGGCCCACGAGATTCGCAACCCGCTGACGGCGATCCGCTCGACCCTGCAGTATCTGGAGTCCAAGAATCCCGAAGAGGCGACCCGCAAGCTCATCACCGCCGCCCTGCAGGAAACGGCCCGCATCAACGACATCGTTTCCGCGCTGCTGGCCTTCTCCCGCCCGGCCGAGATCGTCCGCGAGCGCCACGACCTGCGCGAGACGTTGGAGGAAAGCCTGGACCTCGTCTCCTTCCAGGCCCGCTCCAAGGGCGTCGAGGTCCGCCGCGAGTTTCCGGATGCCCCGCTTTTCGTCCAGGGCGACCGCTCCCAGCTCAAGCAGCTCTTTCTCAACGTCTTCCTGAACGCCATCCAGGCCACGCCCCGGTCCGGCGAACTGCGGGTCGAGGCCGCGGCCAAGGAGCCGCGCAAGGCCCTGATCTCCGTCGCCGACACCGGCGAGGGCATCCCGGAGGAGAACCTGGACCGCGTCTTTGATCCCTTCTTCACGACCAAAAAGGGCGGGACGGGACTGGGCCTGTCGATCTGCTACAATATCGTCAAGTCCCACGGCGGCGACATCGAGGTCAAGAGCCGGGCCGGCCAGGGGACGACGATTTGGATCCATCTGCCGCTGGATTGAAACGAGGCCGCCCATGAAGCTCAAGATCCTGGTCGTGGACGACGAGCAGAACATCCGCGACATTTTCTCTCTCCTCCTGAGCGAGAACGGCTTCGCCGTCGAAAGCGCGGCGACCGGCCGCGAGGGACTGGAGCGGGCCGCGGCCTTCGCCCCGGATGTCCTCCTGCTCGACATGAACCTGCCCGACATGTCAGGCCTGGACGTCCTGGCCGGAGTGCGGGAGCGCCTGCCGTCCTGCCGGATCATCGTCGTCACCGCCTTCGGGACGATCCGCAACGCCGTCGAGGCCACCAAGCGGGGCGCTTACGCCTACTTGGAGAAGCCGGTCGACAACGAAGAGCTCCTCCTGCTGATCGAGAGGGCCGTGGAGGTCAGGCGCCTGGAGGCCGAGGTCCAGGGCTTGCGGGCCGAATTGAGCGCCCGCTACCGCTTCTCCGAGATCGTCGGGACCAGCGCCCGGATGAACTCCATCTTCCAGATGATGGACCGCATCGCCCGGGTGGACGGGACGGTTCTGGTCACGGGCGAGAGCGGCACGGGCAAGGAGCTGGTGGCCCGGGCCATCCATTTTGCCGGGCCGCGCCGGGACGGGCCCTTCGTGGTCGTCAACTGCGGGGCCATCCCCCGGGACCTGATCGAATCCGAGTTCTTCGGCCACGCCAAGGGTGCTTTCACCGACGCCAAGACCGAGACGACCGGCAAATTCGAGATGGCCCACCGGGGGACGATCTTCCTGGACGAGATCGGCGAGCTGCCGCTGGAGGCCCAGGTCAAGCTGCTGCGGGCTTTAGGCGAGCGCGAGATCGTCAAGGTGGGGGACAGCCGGACCATCCCGGTGGACGTCCGGGTGATCGCGGCCACCAACAAGGATCTGGACGGGGAGATCCGGAAGGGCGCCTTCCGGGAGGACCTGTATTTCCGGTTGGCGGTGTTGTCGCTCCGGTTGCCGGCGCTGCGCGAACGGGCCGAGGATATCCCCCTGCTCTGCGAACACTTTGGACATAAGTACGCCAAGGAGCTGGGCCGGGGCATTCGCGAGCTCAGCCCCGAATTCCTGGAGGCACTGCTCAGGTATCCCTGGCCGGGGAACGTGCGGGAACTCGAGAACGTGATTTACGAGGCCATGGTCCACGCCGATGGCGACACGCTGGATGCGTCCGCCCTGCCGGCCCGGATTCGAAGCCGGGGCTCGATCCCGCTCGAGGCGGGGGATACGGCGTCTTCCGCAGGATCGCTTCTGGCCGCGGCCCACAGCGCCGCGGACGGCGCGGCCAGAGCGCTGATCGAGAAGGCCCTTCAGGAGGCCGGCGGCAACCGCACTCTGGCCGCGCAACGGCTGGGCATTAGCCGCAAAACCCTTTTCAACAAGATGAAAGCGCTCGGGCTGGGCTGAACCCGCCCCGGGCGGCTTCTGGAAATCTTACCGGACCGTGCTCATGGCCTCGTTCATCTTGGCCTGGGCCGCCTGGACCTTGGGATCGGCCGCATATTCGGCGATCTTGCCCATGGAGCCCATCATTTTGGTGACGACGGCCTGCATCCGGTCGACGAGCGGCTTGAGCTCTTCGGGGGGATTATCCATGTTCTTCAGCTCGGGGTACTTGGCCTCGAAGCCCTTGAGCTCGGGCCCAAGCTTCTTGGCCGCGGCGGTGTAGGCCTCGATGGCCTTGACGACGTCGTCGGCGTTCTTGACGCCTTCCATCGTGGCTGCGAATTTCTCGGTCGCGTCGATATACTGGGTGAAGATTTTCTTCATGTCGCCGTACTTGCCCCCTCCGCCCTTGTTGCAGGCGGCGACGGACAACACGAGCAGGGCGATGCAGGCGAAAATGATCGTTTTCTTCATGGCTTCCTCTCCTCTCTCGAAAGACTTGTCCTTTACATATCACAAGCGAAAAGGGGAACACAAGGGGTCAGATTTCGACCTTGAAAAATCCCTTGAGGCCGAAGCCGAAGGCGATCGAGAGCAGGAAGAACGCGACCAGCCAGTGCATCCGCCAGCCGAAGTAGTTCAGGCGCGCGGCCGGGTAGGCCGTTTCGATCGAGGCGATCCCGGAATCCTTGGGCAAAGGCTTCTCGCCGGGATGCAAGAGCTCGGCCCACCCGCCCCGGCGGACCTTGAGCGGCGCGATCGTGGCGGGCGAGGGCTGCCGGACCGCCAGGTCCTTGGTCCCGGTCAGGGCGCCGATCCGGACCGTCAGGACGTGCCGGCCGGCGGCCGAGGCCCGAACCCGCCAGTCGACTTCGTGCTCTTCTTCGATCCGCAGGGGGGGCGTTTCGACGACCGCTCCGGCCGGCGCTTCGAGGACGGGCTCCACGGCGGTCCAATCGATCGACGGATCGATCTTGACCTTGACCAGGACGGTCTCGCCCGGCTCCAAGGCGCGGGCCCCGAAGCGGGCGTCGAGCTGGACCAGGACGAGCAGGATGGGGACGATCATGACCAGCATCGGCTTCAGAGCGTAGAGGAAATAGCGGCCGTTGGCCGCCAGGATGCGGCCTTGGGAGCGCATGGTCTGGCCGAAATCGCTCTTGTAGAGCCGCAGCTCCAGGAGGTGGGCTTTGATCCGGTCCTTGGCCCGGCGGATGCCAGCCTGGTTCGACGTTTTTTTGAAGACAAAGAGCATGAACAGGCCGATGAGGAGGGACACAATGGCCATGGCCGCCTCCGGGCCGAGGGGGCGCAGGACGGCGAACAGGGCGTCGAACAACCCGCCCACGGCCGCGTTCAGGATGCCGATCATAGGCTCCGGCGCCTCACCCGATGTATCCCAGGCCCTTGAGCTTCTTCTTGATCTCGTCCTCGGAGTCGCCCGTCTCCAGCCCGGAAATCTCCTTCTCCAGGCAATGGGCGATGAACTCCTCGGCCGAGGAATAGCCGGCCATCGCCGCGTACTTGCGGACCTTGTCCATCAGGTCCTTGTCGAGTTTGATCTTTTCGCTGGCCATGGAAACCTCTTAAAAAATCGACCGGCCGATATACTCCTTGGGCTTTTCGGCCCCGAAGACGTCGGCGATCGTGGCGGTCAGGTCGTAAAGAGCGGGCGCCTCGGCCCGCAGCGGCCGGTTGGCGAGCAGGATGCCGGGCAGGATTTCGGCCGCGCCCATGTGATCCCCGCTCCACTTGGCCGTGTTGTCCTCCAGCACCTCGCGCGTGATGTGGCCGAGAGGGGACTGGAAGGAGATGCGGTAGCCGCGGTTGAAGCCGAGGATGATTTCGGGTGCCTCGGCCGCGGCCGGCCCCGTGTAGACGTCCCGGCTCCGGTAGGCCTTGAGGACGACGTTCCGGCCGGTCTTGGGATCCTTGTATTCTTCGAGCTTGCGGCAAATCTCGTCGACCAGAGCGTCGGTCTCGGCTCCCGGAGCGACGGCGCCCTCGGCCTCGCGGCCGCGCCGGTTGATATAGAGCGAGTTGAGGCCCAGCCCGTAAGCCCCGGTCTTGGACCAGTCCGTGCTGGGAAAGCCGAGCTCCAGATCCTCCCGCTTGAACTCGTTCTTGA
>JAQULS010000068.1 GCA_028749235.1 Acidobacteriota bacterium
CCGTTTACGGCGATACAATTACCGTAATCGCCGCCGCTTCCGCCCAGGAACGTGTTCCAGGTCAGATTCCCTCCAGAGTCGAGCTTCACCGCAAAGGCGTCATAACCGGATGTGTAGGCTCTTATCGGCGAGCCCCAGGAGGCGTTACTGTATCCCCCCACATACACATAGCTGCTTCCATCCACGGCAATTCCACGGCCAAAATCAGCGTCGTCTCCGCCTAGAAACGTGTTCCAGGTCAGATTCCCGCCGGAATCGAGCTTCGCCGCGAAAGCATCACTATTGGATGTATAGGCTCTTATCGGCGAGCCCCAGGTAGCGTTACTGTATCCCCCTACATACACATTGTTGCTTCCGTCTACGGCGACTCCAAGGCCGAAATCGCTGCTGCTACCACCCAGGAACGTGTTCCAGGTCAGATTCCCGCCGGAATCCAGCTTCGCCGCGAAAGCGTCATCATTGGACACAAATGCTCTTTTCGGCGAACCCCAGGTGGCGTCGCTGGATCCCCCCACATACACATTGTTGCTTCCGTCCACGGCAATACCATTACCGACATCCGAGCCGCTTCCGCCCAGGAACGTGTTCCAGGTCAGATTTCCACCGGAATCAAGCTTCGCCGCATAAATGTCATTACCGGATGTATAGGCTCTTATCGGCGAGCCCCACGTGGCGGTGCTGCGTCCCACCAAGTATACATTTCCGCTCGCATCTACGGCGATACCATAACCAAAATCCCAGCCGCTTCCGCCCAGGAACGTGTTCCAGGTCAGAATAGGATCGATCATAAGCGGCAGGGCTCGATCATAGCCGCCGACTGCGAATCCGATCTCGTGGCCGCTAAAAGACTTAAACGCGACATCCACGGGGATCTTCATCCCCTCGCGCTCCTGCCAGGCGACGGGCGCGCTCTCTCTCATCTCGCCCCGTTCGTAGGCGATCACAAGGTCTCCGTTCGTATCGATGCGCACCGGGCGGTTGTAGCGGAGGTGGATGTTCTCGACGGGGCGGCCCGAGGTTCCGGCCGCGATCATATAGGAGCTTTCGTAAATTCCTCGCTCGCTCTTCTCATAGGCCACCGTCACCCCGGCCCAGACATCGGGATAAGCGACCCGCTCGAACGCGGGGGTTTGCGCGCCTTCAGCCGCCCCCGCAACATGATTGGACATCCCCTTTTGCGCGATCGAGGGCCTTTGGGGGGAATTGGAAACGGAGGCGGGCGTTTCCATAGCCGTCGTTTTTGCGGTGCCCGAACCCCGGGGATCCTTGGGCTCGATGACGCCGGATTCCGTCGCGGTTTTATCCGCGACGGGAGCCACCCTCCGGCCGCCCACGAGCTCAACGCGCAGCATATGGTCGCCCGAGGCGATAAAGAGCCGGCTCTCGCCGAATCCCAGGGCGTGCCCCCACGAGGTAAAGGGGAGGATCGTACCGCTCGTCCCGGCATCGGATCGATCAACGGCTTGGACCGCCGCTCCGGCCCGCGGCGACGGCATGGACAGAATCCCCAAAATGACGGCTACGCCAAGCAACAGAATCAGACGACCAATACGGTGCTCACGCTGGCAGATCATCTCATCCCTCCCCAAGGCGTTTGCTCGCCCGGCTCGCTATTACGTCGGTCATTAGTACTCCAACTTACAAACCATCGTCAAGAGGAGTGCCGGGTCATAATGACGCTTCTTTGACCTCGCGGGATCATTTCCGGCGAAGCCCACTAATTAATCGCTTTCCGGGGGGATGTGCCCTCCACATTGCCTCTCTAAAAGGGCCCGCCCTATATCTGTCCCGGCACATCCACCTCCCAACCCCTTTTCAAAACGGCCGGCAAAATGGTAGATTATCCTCGCATTTGGCCGAAGGGTTGGTCCGAAGGAGTCCAGGCATGCCCGGAACGAAACCCAAGAGAAAAAAAGCGGCGCGCCCCCGCGATCTCCGCACCCTGCGCGGCAAGACGATCCTGGTCACGGGCGGAGCGGGCTTCATCGGCAGCAATTTTATCCGCTACGTACTCGGCCGCTATGAGGATATCCGCGTCATCAACTTGGACAAGCTGACTTACGCGGGTAACCTGGACAACCTGGCCGACATCGCCGGCGACCCGCGCTACGAGTTCGTGCGCGGCGACATCCGGGACGCGGCCGTAGTGGCCGGCATCCTGGGGCGCGTCCAAGGGGTGGCCCACTTTGCCGCCGAAACGCACGTGGACCGATCCATTTTAAGCGGCGGAGAATTCGTCCTGACCGACGTGCACGGCACTTACACCCTGCTGGAGGCCGTTCGCAACGCGCCGGGAATCGAGTTTTTTCTCCACGTCTCGACGGACGAGGTCTACGGCAGCCGCGACGCGGGCTTCTTCAAGGAGACGGCCGCGCTCAACCCGTCCTCGCCTTACTCCGCCAGCAAGGTCGGGGCTGACCGCCTGGCCCACGCCTTCCACGTCACCTACGGCACGCCGGCGCTGATCGTCCGCCCGAGCAACAACTACGGCCCCTATCAATACCCCGAAAAATTCATCCCCCTGTTTACGACCAACGCCATGGAGGACCAGGCCCTGCCCCTCTACGGTAAAGGCCGCAACGTGCGGGACTGGCTTCACGTCGAGGACAACTGCCGGGCCATCGAGACCGTCATCCTGCGGGGCGAGACCGGCCAGGCCTACAACGTCGGGGCCAACGACGAGCGGTTCAACATCGACGTGGCCAAGCGCATCCTCAAGCTCTTGGGCAAGCCGGTGGATTTGATCAAATTCGTCCCCGACCGGCTCGGGCACGACCGGCGCTACGCCGTGGATTGCCGCAAGCTGAAAGCGCTCGGCTGGAAGCGGGAGGTCGATTTCGAGGCGGGGCTGGAAGAGACGGTCCGCTGGTACGTCGAGAACCGGAACTGGTGGCTCAAAATAAAGACCAAGAGCGCCGAGTATAAGGCGTTCATCGAAAAAAACTACGGGGTCAGGTCTTAAGATTTAAGATTTCTGCCAACTAATGGAGTCATTTCGTCAACGATCGGGGTCGAATCTTGAACCCCCTCCGCGGAAATACTTCCGCTACGGGGACGGATGCCGTCTTAAGACCTGACCCCCAAGGGTCAGACGCGGGCGCGCCAAAAGGCCAGGATATCGCTCAGCGTCTGATCGAGGGGGATGCGCGGTGCCCAGCCCGTCGCCTGGCGCAGCTTGGCATTGTCGCCGGCCAGATAGGGAATATCGACCTTCCGAATCCGCGCCGGATCGATCTCGTAGGCAATCTTGCGGCGGGAGTAGGACAGCAGGGTTTTGAGAATCCACTCCAGGCTGGCCGCGCGCCCGCAACAGACATTGTAGACTTCGCCCGGCTTTCCTTTGCCCATGAGCAGGGCGTAGGCGCGGACGACGTCGCGGACGTCGGAATAGTCGCGGCGCAAAGCGAGGTTGCCGACGCGGATGACGGGAACCGCGCCGGGGCCCCTTTTCTTCCCGCTTCGCGGCTCCCTCCGGCCTTCGCCCAACCGGCCGCCCGGCCCGCCCGAATCGTCATGAGCCTTGTACTTCTCGATCAAGGCGATCTGGCGGGCCCAATCCGAACAGACGAAATCGGCGGTCTGCCCCGGCCCGGTGTGCGGGAAAGGCCGCGCGGTTACGATCGGCAGCTTTTCCTGCAAAGAGTAGAATTCGCTCAAAAGCTCGCCGCTGACCTTGGTGAAGGCATAGGGGCTGACGATGACGCCCCGGTCCCGTTCGCGGCAAGGCCGGCGCCGCGGCTTCAGAAAGCCATACACATCGGAGGTGCTGACGAACAAGATGCGTGCCCGCGGCGCGTGCCGGCGGGCGGCTTCATAGAGGTTGAAGGTGCCGCGCAGATTGGTGTCGAACGTCTCGCTCCGCTTTTCCCAGGACAGGCGGACTTGGGAAAGCGCGGCCAGATGATAGATCCGCGACGGCCGGATCGACGCGATGGCCATGTCGACCGCGCCGGCGTCGCGCAGATCGAGATGGACGAGCCGGACGTTGCGCTCGGCCCGGCAAAGGTCGGCGCATGACTCGGGACGTTCCGGGAAGCAGGAGCCGAAGATATCGGCCGCGGCTCCCCGCGCGTTCAGATGCGCGATGAGGTGCCGGCCGACGAAACCCGTCGCTCCCGTAATGAAAACGCGCTGGGAAGTCATATCAATCCGTTTCCTGGGGTCAGGTCTGAAGATTCAAGATTTCTGGCAACGTAAATTGTCATTATCGACATTTTTTGGCCTGATATATTAGATATCTTCAATCTCTAGACCTGACCCCAATTAGACTCTTTCGCGCCAATAATCCAAGAGGTCGCGCAGGGTTTTTTCGAACGGGATGACCGGCTCCCAGCCCGTTTGCTTGCGGAACTTGGCCGGATCGGCCTGCAGGATCTGGACGTCGCTCGGCCGCAGCCTGTCGGGATCGACCTGGACCTGGACCTTGACCCGGGTCAGCCCGAGCAGCATGTCCAGGAGCTCGTGCATGGAAATCGTGCCGCCGGTCCCCACGTTGTAGACGTCGCCGTCCTCGCCCTTTTCGGTCGCCAGCCAGTAGGCCTTGACCATGTCGCGGACGTCGGTGAAGTCGCGCTTGGCGTCGAGGTTGCCGACATGGATGACGGGCTCGCGCAGGCCCTTTTCGATCTGGGCCATCTGCTTGGCGAAGTTCGAGGTCACGAAGACGTCGCCGCGGCGCGGGCCGGTATGGTTGAAGCCGCGGGTCCGGATGGCCCGCAGGCCGTAGCTCTTGAAATACTGGTAGCCGAGCAGGTCCTGCGCCACCTTGCTGACCGCATAGGGCGAAAGCGGCCGCAGGGCGTTGGTCTCCTTCATCGGCACCTCGTTCGGAAAGACCATCCCGTATTCCTCGCTCGAGCCGGCGATCTGGATGCGGGGGTTGAGCTTGAGGTCGAGAAGGGCTTCGAAGAGGTTGATCTGGCCGACGGCATTGATCTGGAAGGTCTCGGCCGGCAGGCGCCAGGACGTCGGCACAAAGCTCTGGGCGGCCAGATGAAAGACCTTGTCCGGCCGGCACGCCTGGAGGGCTTTTTTGAGCGAAACCATATCTTTAAGGTCGGCCTCGTGAAGCTCGATCTTGCCGGCCAGGTGGGCGATATTGTCCATGCGGCTGCGCCAACGGACGATGCCGTGGACGCGGGCGCCCGGGTGCTCGGCCAGAATGTACTCGGCCAGATGGCTGCCGGCGAACCCGGTGATGCCGGTGATGAGGACGTTCATCGATTCCTCCCTTGGGGGTCAGGTCTAGAGATTCAAATTTTCTCGCAATTGATACATTCGCGGCGCCAAACCCCGATTTTAAAATCGGGGTTATAAGCGCCGCTCAGTATTAACCCTACAAATACCCCGGGCTTTGCAGTCCTCGGTCGCGGAGCGATGAGGGCGGGCTTCAGCCCGGGGTATCGAACGGGTTTATTATATTTCAATATTATGCGCCTTACCCGAGGCGGCGGAATGAGAGAAACGCCGATTAAGATACCATAACCGGTCCTCCGAACAAAGCTGGGCCCGCGTGAGAATATCATCCATCCCGGACGTCTTTCTGAATAGAGGGCGAAAGGTGCCGAAATCGCCATGGCCCGCCCGCTTCGCATCCAATACCAAGGAGCCGCCTACCACATCACCTGCCGGGGCATCCGCCGAGACGCTATCTTTTTCGCCGATCGCGACCGCCTGGCCTTTATCCGCAAGATGAACGAGACGGCGGCCAGGTTCTCCTTCGTTCTTTTCGGCTATTGCCTCATGCCCAATCATTATCACCTCTTTCTTCAAACGCCGCTGGCCAATCTGTCCGAGGGCCTCCATTATCTCAACACCGCTTATGCGAATTGGCTGAAGCATAAGCGCCGGCTCGTCGGCCACGTCTTTCAGGGCCGGTTCAAGTCCATCCTGGTCGAGGAGGAGTCCTACGCCGTCAACCTGTCCCTGTACATCCACCTCAATCCCTGCCGCGCCGGCCTCATTAAGCGTCCGGAAGAATACAGTTGGAGCAGCTGCCGGGATTATCTTGGCCTGCGGGACTTGCAAACGCCGGCCTTGCGGCCGGACCGCGTCCTGACCGACTTCGGCGCCGATGAAATGGAAGCGCGCGTGCGTTACCGGACGGCGCTGATCGAACGCCGGCACATGGCCGATCCGCTGCGGGATTCCTTCCGCGGCCTCGCTTTGGGCGGCCCCCGATTTATAGACATGGTCCGCCGGATCGTCCGCGGAGAGGCGCAGGAGCGGGACTTGCGGGAGATCTCGGCCCGCGACCGCGGCGCCTGCCGGGCGGTCTCCCCGGCCCAGGTCTTCGAAGCCGTCGCGGCGGCGACCGGCTGTTCCGTCCCGGAGATTCTGGCCAAGAAAAGAGGGCAATTGTGGAGGCCGATGGGGATGTATTTGGTTAAAAAGCTCTGCGCCATCGGGCTCCGGAAGGCGGGTGAGCTTTGGGGCGTCGACTACGCCGTGATCAGCTTCAACGCCCGGCGCTTCGCCGCCGCTCGCGAGTCGGACGCAAAGCTGGACGCCCTTCTCGATTCGATTGAAACGCGGATCGCCCGGCTGAGCGAAGCGTCGTCCCCCGCCCCTTCGCCTCCGCGCCGGGAAGCGGGGGGAGAAATCTTAAATCTTAAGACCTGACCCCCATCGGGAGCGGCAGCTGTTGGCTGCCCGCGGCCTTGCGCTCGTTCTCGATCCGATCCAGCATTTCCTGCGTCACGTCGCCCGTGATGTAGTTGCCGTCGAAACAGGCGGCGCAGAAATGCGCCAAGGCCGGGTTCTCCATCTGAACGGCCTTTTTCAGGTTATCAAGCGATTGGTAGATGACCCGGTCGACATCCAGGAACGCGGCGATCTGGTCCAGGCTGCGGTCGCGGGCCAGGAATTCCGTCCGTGTCTGCATATCGATACCGTAGACGCAGGGATAGCGGAGCGGCGGCGAGGTCACCGCGAAATAGACGTGCTTGGCGCCGCACTCCCGGACCATCTCGACGATGGCCTGCGAGGTCGTGCCCCGAACGATGCTGTCGTCGACCAGCAGGACGTCCCGGTCTTTAAACTCGCTGGCGATGGTGTTCAGTTTGAGGCGGACGTTATGCTTGCGCTTCTGCTGGTCCGGCATGATGAAGGTGCGGCCGATGTAGCGGTTCTTGACCAGGGCTTCGCGGTAGGGCAGGTCCAGGGCGCGGGCGATCTCAATGGCCGCGTCGCGCGACGAGTCCGGCACCGGGATCACGGCGTCGAGATGGACGCCCAGCCGGCGGATGTCCTCGGCCAGAAGCCGGCCCAGGTTTATACGGACACGGTAGACAATTGCATCGTCAACGATCGAGTCAGGGCGGGCGAAATAGACCCATTCGAACAGGCAGGGCGAGTGCGGCTTGTCGGCGAGCTGCGCGGTGTGGACCTTGCGATCGCGGTCGATGAAGACGGCCTGCCCGGCCGCCACGCTCTGGATGTCGGGGAAGCCCATCAGGCTGAGCGAGACCGTCTCCGAGGCGAAGGCGAACTCGGGCTGGCCCAAGCCGCTTTCGCGCCGGCTCCAGACCAAGGGCTTGATACCGAAGGGGTCGCGGAAGGCGACGAAGCCCTGGCCGGCGATATAGGCCAGCACGGAGTAGCTGCCGACCACGGTCTGGTAAACCCGCCGGACCGCTTCGAAGACAGACTCCGGCCGCAGGGTTTCGGCCGTCTGCTCCTCCAGCGCCTGGGCGAAGATGTTGAGGATGGCCTCGACGTCGTTGTCCGAGTTGAGGAGCCGATGATGGTCCTGGCTGAGCGATCGACGCAGTTCGGCATAGTTCACCACGTTGCCGTTGTGGGCCATCATGATGCCAAAGGGGGAGTTCAACTGGAACGGCTGGGCGTCCTCGCCCCGCCCCCCGCCGACGGTCGGATAGCGGGTGTGGCCGATACCGATGGGTCCGGTCAATCGGGCGGCGTGCTCCTCCCGGAAGATATCCCGGGCCAGGCCGTTGCCTTTCTTGGTGTGGAAACGGCCGTCATACGTGGTGATCCCCGCCGAATCCTGGCCCCGGTGCTGAATTCCCATCAAGCCCTGGTTGAGGAAGGGAAAGGCTTGGTCGTTGACCCAAACTCCGATAACGCCGCACATGGTGAGTTGGTCTCCGCGCGCAAGAGAGAGTAAGGACGGAGAATTATAGCATATCTCATCGTCCCTTGGGGGTCAGGTCTAGAGATTCAAGATTCGACGCCGATTGTGGACGAAATGCCAACTTTTATTGGCAGAAATCTTGAACCCCCTCCGCGGAAATACTTCCGCTGCGGGGACGGATGCCGTCTCTAGACCTGACCCCTGTCTTACTTACGTAAGTAAATGTCTACGTCCAGGAATTGGCGCCGGATGGTTCGCCAGAACCGGAACTCGCGGTCGAGGTAGGCCCGCAAAGCCGCCGCATCCGGCAAGGCGGCCAGATGATGGGCCGAATGCCCCCTCTCGATGAAAACGAGCCCAACCCCGGCGGCCTCGCACTCCTTCACGATCCGGGCGGCCGTCACCCACCCGCTCCGGACCATGGCCCCCGAGACATCCACCAGCCCGGGCGGACAAGGCCGTCGGGCGAGCATGTTGATCATCGGATCATCGCCGAAGACGAACTGCCCGTCCCGCGTCGCCGACTGGACCAGCCGGGCCAGGGCCCCGGTCTCCGCGTCACGTGCGGCGATCTTGGCCGGGCTCAACGTCGGCCCCAGGCACAGCAACACGGGGACGGCCGCGACCGCCAAGGCCGCCGCCCTGAAGCGCCCCGGGCGCCGGATCCGGTCCAGCCCGACGGCGAAGAAAAGCGCCAGGGGCAGGAACGCCGGAAGGACGTACCGGATATAGTATTTGCCCGGCAGAAGGACCGGCAGGCAAGCGGCTCCCGCCGCCGCCAACAACAGCCAGGCCCACCTCGGGCGCCGTTGCGGCCGCTTTTCGTCTTCCCCGGTCCGCGGCGCGGCGTGCCAAGCCGCCCAGATCCCGACGATGGCCAGGGCGAACAGCCCGTAGTTGTGGTTTCCGACGAGCCGGCCCAGCCTGTCCGCCGCGAGGCCGGCCGAGTACGCGGCCTCGCCTCCCCCGGAAGCCAAATGAAAGCCCAGCGTGAACCGGAACGCCCCGGGCACGAACGCCAGAATCAGCCCGAAGGGAAGCCCGAAACTCAAACCGAATCCGGCCGCCGCCCGCCAAGCCCTGCCCCAAGCCGCGCGCCGCGCCTCTTTTCCGAGCATCGAGACGGCCAGATACAAGCCGTATCCCGCGAACAGGAAAACGCCGTTGAGCTTGGCCAGCGCCGCCGCCCCGGCGAAGATTCCGGCCTGGAATGCCGCCCTGCCCGCCGTCCGGGAGCCGTCCGGCGCATTCTCCGCCCGCAAAGCCGCGTACAGCATGGCCGCCGCCCCCAGCAGCATGAGGTTATCCGGCAGAAAGGACCGCCCCAGGAAAAAAACGTGCTTGTTGAGCAGAAAGATCCCGGCCCCGGCCGCCGCGACGCCCCGCTTCAATCCTAAAGAACGCCGTCCAGACATGAATAAGAGAACGGCCGCGCCGAGCACGAACAGGAACGAGAAGGCCCGTGCCGCCCAGACCGACGGCCCGATCAACGAGAAGAGCCCTCCGACGACGCCGAACGCAAGCGGCGTCTGGACCAGGCTGAAATCGCGGTAGGGAACCTCGCCCAGGCCGACCCGCCAGGCGTCATACAAGTAAGCCCCCTCGTCGTCGTTCATCATCCACCCGCCCAGGTTCCAGAATCCCAGGACAAGGACGGCCACGAGCGCCGCCCAGGGGGCGATCCGGACAAGGGCCGGAACTTCGCTTCGGGATTGGACCATACGGCGGCTCACGGCCCGCAATGGTAGTCCGGCCCGCCGGCTCCGTCAAGAAGGGCCGGCTTGTCGGGGGCATCGGCTTGGTATATACTACCGCTTTCTTTTCTTGTTGAAATTGCTCAGTTTGACGCATTTTACGGAGGAGAACGCACGATGAAGAAAGTCATTATCATGGGCGCCGCGGGGCGGGATTTCCACAACTTCAACACCTATTTCCGCGACAACCCCACCTTCCAGGTCGTGGCCTTCACGGCCACCCAGATCCCCGACATCGAAGGCCGCAAATATCCCGCGGTCCTGGCCGGCAAGCTCTACCCCGACGGCATCCCGATCTACGCCGAGGAGGAGCTCGATTCCCTGATCCGCAAGTTCAACGTGACCAAGGTCTACTTCTCCTACAGCGACCAAGCCCACGTGGACGTCATGCACAAGGCCAGCCAGGTCCAAGCGGCCGGGGCCTCCTTCGTCCTGCTCGGCCCCAAGGACACCATGGTCAAGAGCGAAAAGCCCGTCGTCTCGGTCTGCGCCGTGCGGACCGGCTGCGGCAAGAGCCAGACCTCCCGCAAGGTGGCCAACATCCTCAAGGCCAAAGGCCGCCGGGTGGCCGCCATCCGCCACCCCATGCCCTACGGCGACCTGGCCAAGCAGAAGGTCCAGCGCTTCGCGACGCTCGCCGATCTCGACAAGCACGAGTGCACGATCGAGGAGCGGGAGGAGTACGAGCCCCACATCGTCGCCGGGATCATCATCTACGCCGGCGTCGACTACGAGGCCATCCTGCGGGAAGCCGAGAAGGAAGCCGACGTCATCCTCTGGGACGGCGGCAACAACGACTTCCCCTTCTACAAGTCCGACCTGGAGATCGTGGTGGTCGACCCGCTGCGGCCGGGCCACGAGATGCTCTATTACCCGGGCGAGACCAATTTCCGCCGGGCCCAGGTCATCGTCATCAACAAGATGGATTCGGCCACGCCCGAGGGCGTGGAGACGATCCTGGCCAACATCCGCAAGGTCAACCCGGCCGCCGTCGTCATCAAGGCCAACTCCACCCTGATCATCAAGGACGGGGAGCAGATCCGCGGCAAGCGCGTCCTGGTCATCGAGGACGGCCCGACCGTCACCCACGGCGGGATGGGGTACGGTGCCGGCTACGTGGCCGCCCGGAAGTTCGGCGCGGCGTCCATCGTCGACCCCCGCCCGGCCGCCGTCGGCAGCATCAAGACGACCTTCGAGAAGTACAACCACCTGGAGAAAGTCCTGCCGGCCATGGGTTACGGCGAGAAACAGGTCCGCGAACTGGCCGCCACGATCGAGAGCATCGACTGCGACCTGATCGTCAGCGGCACGCCGATCGACCTCAACCGGCTGTTCAAGCCCAAGCAGAAGATGCTCGCCGTCGGCTATGAGCTGGAGGAAATCGGCTCGCCGACGCTCGAGGACGTTCTGTCCAAGTTCTGAACGGAAACGGATCCGGCATGGCGGCGGTAAAGCAGCGGCTGGCCCTTGTGGCGTTCGGCGGCAACGCCCTTCTGCCCGAAGACCAGCGTGGTCTGCAGGAAGAGCAGGTCAAGAACGCCGAGAAGGCGGCCCGGATGATGGCCGGGATCGCGGCCAAGGGCTACGGCCTGATCATCGTCCACGGCAACGGCCCCCAGGTCGGGAATCTCCTCATCCAGCAGGAGGAAGCCGTCAACCGCATCCCGCCCTACTCGCTCGACGTCTGCGACGCCATGACCGAAGGCTCGATGGGCTACCTGCTGGAGCGGGCCCTGACGAACGAGCTCCGCCGCCTCTCGATCGACCGCGACGTGGCCACCCTCGTCAGCATGGTCCTGGTCGACAAGGACGACCCGGCCTTCGCCAAGCCGACCAAGCCGGTGGGCCCTTTCTACACCGAGTTCCGGGCCCGCGAGCTCAAGCGCAAGAAGAAATGGACCATGGTCGAGGACGCCGGCCGCGGCTGGCGCAAGGTCGTCGCCTCGCCCAAGCCCATCGACGTCACCGCCAAGTGGGTCATCAAGGACCTGGTCCAAAGCGGCCGCATCGTCATCGCCGCCGGCGGCGGCGGCATCCCGGTCATTCTCAACGGCCGGGGGCTCTACGAGGGCGTCGAGGCGGTCATCGACAAGGACTACGCCTCCAGCCTGATCGCCCGCGAGGTCGGGGTGGATCTCTTCATCATCTTGACGGCCGTCGACCGGGTTTGCGTCGACTTCGGCAAGCCCGGCCAGAAGGAACTGTCCGAGATCCCGGTCGGGGAGGCCGAACGCCTGCTGGCCGAGGGCCAGTTCCCGCCCGGGTCGATGGGCCCCAAGATCCGGGCGGCGATCGAGTACATCCGGGCCGGGGGGCGCGAAGTCCTCATCACCGACGCCAACCACCTCAAGGCGGCGCTGATCGGCCGCTCGGGCACCCGGATCGTCCCTGACTCTTTGGAGATCGAAATCCCGTCCTCCGCCGCCCGGCGGAACGGCATGGAAGAAACGAGGAGCGGAGCATGAACAAGGATTTCATCAGCATCCACGACTTGAGCCGATACGAATTCCACGAACTGCTGGACCTGACCAAGGACATCAAGGAGGACCCCGACAAGTACCGCAAGCGTCTGCGCCATCAGATCCTGGCCATGGTCTTCGAGAAGCCCTCCCTGCGGACCCGGATGACCTTCGAGGTCGGCATGATCGAGCTGGGAGGCAAGGCTATCTACCTGAGCCCCAACGAGATCCAGCTCGGCAAGCGGGAGACCGTGGAAGACGTCGCCCACAACCTGGAGCGCTGGGTGGACGGCATCATGATCCGCACCTTCGCCCACGACAATATCCTGCGCCTGGCCAAAGCCGCCTCGGTCCCCGTGATCAACGCCCTGACGGATCTTCTCCACCCCTGCCAGGCCATGGCCGACTTCTTCACCCTGGTCGAGCACAAGGGCGGCCTGGGCAAGCTGAAGCTGGCCTGGTCGGGCGACGGCAACAACGTGTGCCACAGCCTGATGCTGGCCGCCGCCAAGGCCGGGACCCATTTCGCGGCCGCCGTGCCCAAGGGCTACGAACCCGATCCCGCCATCGTCCGCTGGGCCCTGGAAGACGGCCGGGAGACCGGATTCGAGCTGCTGATCACCAACGACCCGGCCGAGGCCGTCAAGGACGCCGACGCGATCTACGCCGACGTCTGGACCTCGATGGGCCAGGAAGCGGAGAAGGAGGAGCGCCTGCGCATCTTCACCCCCTACCAGGTCAACGACGCCCTGATGGCCAAGGCCAAGCCCGACGCGGTCTTCATGCATTGCCTGCCCGCCCATCGCGGCGAAGAAGTCGCCGCGTCCGTCTTCGACTCGCCCCGCGCCATCGTTTTCGACCAAGCCGAAAACCGCCTTCATGTGCAGAAGGCGATTATGCTAACATTGATGGGAAAGAAAGAGAGCCATGGATAAGGACAACACGCTCGTCCTGGTCACGCCGGACGACATCACCTTCCTGGAAGGGGAGCTGGGCAAGACCCGCCGCCCGTTCTCCCTTCAAGAGATGACCCAGACGCTGGCCTTCCGCAAAACGGCCGGGCAGCGCTCGGAGGTGGTCAAGATCTACGATCCCGCCTCGTCCTACGACGTCGGCGACTCGATTTACCTGGAATACGACGAAAACCTGACCGTCGGATCGCGGGTCCAGGAGCTTTTCCAGGGCACCGTCGTCCTCAAGGTCATCCGCAAGATCCCGGACAAGTCCCTGGGCTGCGAGATGCTGGAGATCGACTACACCGGGGGCGGCGTCTTCCGCAAGTACGTCGACTACATGGCCAAGACCAAGACCCTGGTCCTGCTGCCGTCCAACTTCGGGATGACGGGAGCCGCGCCGGCCATCATGGGCGCCTCGTCCGATCCGCGGCTGACCGAGCTCCCGATGACCGACCGGGACGTGAAAACGCTCGAGCGCAACCTCCGGGCCGCCCTGGTCAAGTCGTCCGCCTTTTTCACCTGGGGCGATCGCTGGCAGCTCAAGGCCAACCCGCCGGCCGTTTCCGACGAGACCATCAAGGCGATCACCGCCCGCATCGCCGAACGGGGCCAGTCGGCCGCGACTCCGGACCTCGTCCGGGAGTTCTTCGGCCTGGAGCCGTCGAGCGACCTGTTCGAGATCCATTGCCTGTGGCTCAATCACCTGCTGGAGACCAAGCACAAGAAGGACTTCGTCGCGGTCTCGCCGGTCGGTTGGGGCAAGTGGCATCTGAAGTCCGTCCTGACCGCCATGCCCGAGGGCCTGCCCCTCGCGGCCGAGGAGGCGAAGCTCCCCGAATTCGACCCGGCCGAGAAAGTCGAGGTCGCGCCGTTCCACGAGTTTCCGCTCAAGGTTTACCTGGGCTGGCGCGAGATCCTCTCGGGCGGCGTCAAGATTCCGCGCTGGTACAACAAGGAGCTGTCCCACTCCCGCGAGTACGCCTTCACCAACGCCGAGGACAAGGTCACTCTGACCGCCTATTTCTTCCCGCTGCTCGGGTACTTCCTCGGCTTCAAGGACTATTTCACCGCGGCCAACATCCCCCAGGGCACCAGCCTGACCCTGGAAAAGACCGGCCCGGCCGACTTCCGCTTCTGGGTCAAGAAAGCCAAGAAGAAGATCCAGGTGGCCAAGGTGGCCTATGACGCGGCGACGGACATGTTCTCCGACGCCGGCGAAGCGCCGACCATGGCCCTGCCGAACAAGATCATCTACATCGAGCGCGACCACCTGGCCAAGGTCTTCGCCATGGTCCCCGAACGCGAGGGCAAGGATTTGCGGGATCTCATCATCCCCATCTTCAAGACCTTCGGCGTCCATTCGACGGCCACGGCCCTGCACTACCTGCGGGCGTACCATCTGGTCGACCTGATCCGGCGGACGACGCAGGAAGACGTCGAGCTCGTCCTGCTCAACACGCCGGACTTCATCAAATCGGACAAGAAGAAGGGCGAGTATTTCTTCCGCGAAGCGCTGCCCGAGAAGGAGATCGTGCCCGAAGAGGAGCCGGAGACGGCTGAAGCGGGCCGGGCGGAAATCGCCCTGACGCCCGAAGAGATGGCCCTGGCCGCGGCCGCGGCCGAGCATCCCGAGCCGATCGACGAGGTGGCGGTGGCCGACGCGCTCGAGCTCGAGCTGTCGCCCGAAGAGGAAGCGCGCCGGGCCGCCCTGGCCGCGCTCAACCTGGCGCCGCGGCCGACGCCGTCGGTCCCGATCCGCGACACGGGCCGCCCGGCCGGCCCGACGCCCGGCGTGCCTCCCAAAAAGGAAATCGAGAAGAAGAAGATCAAGTTCGAAAGCGACCGCCGCCCCAAAACCCGCAAGAGCGAGCGCCGCGTCCTCGAGGAAAGCATCATCGACCGCGAGTCCGAGCGCGACGCCCTGTCCGCCGTCAAGGAAGCCGAGGAAGATATTTTGAGCGAACTGGGCGCCACCCTGCCATCGGACGAGTCCGAGGAGCAGGAAGCCGCCGCTCCCGCGAAGCCCGGCGCGGCGCCGGAAGAAGAGGCCCCGGAAGCCCCCGCGGCCGAAAACGCCCCGGCGCCGGCCCCGGCGCCCGCGGGCGGGATGTTCGGCGGCATGCTGGCCGACCGGCTGAAAGCGGCCCTGAAAAAGAAACGAGAGGAAGTCGCCCTCGAGGAAAGCGAGAGCGAAAAGAAAGACGAATGAGGCGCCGCGTCCGCCCCGGAAGGCCGGCCGCGGCGACGGGCCTGCTCGTCCTGGCGATCCTGACGGCCGCGGTACCTCCGCGGCTGCAGGCTCAGACGCCCGTCCTTTGGACCAAGCCCCAAGCCGCGCTCGCCGCCGAGCTCGGCATGGACAACCTGGACCGCCGGTTCTACCGCCCGACCTTCTCCTTCGCCTGGCCTTTCGCGCTCGCCGGCGGGGGACGGTTCAAGCTGGATGTGAGCTACCTCCAGCGCATGAACGGCGACTTGCAGGGCACGATCGACTACTGGGTCCGGGCGGGCGCCGAGAAACGCATCTCGGACGCCGTCTCCTTCGAAGCCGTTCTCAACCATTTCTGCCGCCACCAGTCTTCGATCGCCAATCCCTACGTCCTCAACCTGAACGAGCTCATGGGACGGGTCGTGGTGCGGGCGGAGGGCTGGACGCTCGGGGCCGGCTTCGGGCCCTATATCGGGGGCAGCGGGGGCTATGAAAGCCTGGCCGCGTTCAGCTTGGACGCCTCGCCGTTCATCCTGCCCGAGGCGTCGTTCTCGGGCGAGGTGAAGTGGGTCGACTTCGAGCGCTTTTATTACGAGGCCACGCTGACGGTCGGGCTGGGCAACGGAGTTGAAGTCTTCCTGCGGGCCGCCCGGCATTATGATTTCCCGGCCGCGGCCTACCTGGGGCTGCGCTTCCGGTCGGACGGGCCGCTGGCGCGGTACGTGGACGACTTCAACGCCACGGCGGGTGTTTATCCCTACTACGGCACCCACAAGCTGCTGGCCATCGGCAACTATCGCCTGATGTTCGTCCGGCAAGAGGACCGGCGGTTTCTGACCGCGATCGAGTTCCAGACGCCGCTTCTCAGCGGGGACGGATTCCTCGACCAGTTCTGGCCCGACCGCATGCTGCACTCGGCCTCGGCCGAATACGAGCGAACCCTGCCGGGAGGGATGCGGGCCGCCTGGTACGCCCGCTACGTCATCGACATGCCGGTGGACAAGGCCTTGCGCTTCCGCTCGCACTGGGCCACGGGACTGCTCCTTCGGAACCAGTCCGAGTTCGAGCGGTTGGACAAACCGATCCGCTTCGAGGCGGCCGTGGGCTACGATTTCGCCTTCGACTATGACGCCCGGCTGAAGCTGGGAGCGAACGCCCGCATCCTGCGCGGCAAGGCGGCGGCGGGAGCCGAGTTCGTCATCGAAGCCAACGCCGAACAGCAGTCGGCTCACGCCAAGGCTTTCCTGTCCTTCGGACGGACGATCGAGACGCGGCCGTTCATCGGCATCCGCAAGGTCACTTACCTGACCGGCGGCCCCGGGACGCCCGACCCCTTTCGAAGCAGCCTGATTTTCGGCGTCACCTTCCTGAAGTGGCGGGAAGAAAACTGAGTCCCGCCTCCCGGCTCCCCGGATCCCGCGGCTAAACCGCGGCAGCCTTCGAATAGACCCCGATTCACCTGGAAATCGGGGGATTGCTGAAAACGGCTGGAGACGCCCTCACCGGACCGGCTTATTGTCATCTTTTCGAACATTCCCGACAAGTCGGGAGAGTTTGACTTTTAGAGCGGGGGCCTATTCCTTTTAAGAGGAGCTTCTCCCATCTCCGGGGGCCAAGCGGGCCGGGGTACACCGTCGGGGGCGACGGTGCTGAAAAGCGATGGTTGAGCCCGTGACGCCAGTACCTTGATGGAAATCCAGGGCGAGATCGAGCCGGAGATTCGCCGGGCCAAGAAAGACATAAGTGCAGGCTCAACCGAGCAGCCCTCGCGAGGACCGAATAGGAATTCGTCCTGACGAGGACCGCGCCAAGCCTGGCCGGGACGGTACCCCGGGACGCTATCCCCGGAGATGG
>JAQULS010000069.1 GCA_028749235.1 Acidobacteriota bacterium
CGCCGTGCTCCGCCAGCTTGGGATCGGCCAGGTCCGGCTCGTTCATGGAGTATTCGTCGAAGCCTTTTCTGAAGCCGAAGACGGACATGACGAATCCGCCGCCGGTTATGGCGTGTGTCGCATATCCCCGTTCCTGCATCTTCAAGGCCAGGGTCGGGATGTCCGCCGCGAGACGGTCGTACTCGTAAAAGACGCGGTGCCGGACGCAGTTCATCCCGGTCATGATCGACATGTGCGCGGGCAGGGTCCAGGGGGCCGTGGAGTAGACGTTCTTGAACAGCGCGCTCTCCGCCGCCAGGGCATCGATGGCCGGCGAGACGGGCCGGTCATATCCGTAAGCGCCCAGATGGTCCGGGCGGAGCGTATCGATCGAGATGAGGACGACGTTGATCGCCTCGGGCTGGGGGATGAAAAAAGCGGGCGATTGCCAGAACGCGAACGCGCTCTTGTGCCCGATCGTTATCATCCGCAAGGTTGCCTTCATCTTGCGGGCCGGAACCGGAATGCTGTGGAAGGCGTAGTTCACGCTCCGGGATTCCTGGACACGGGGCAGGAGGAGCGTCTGCTCGAAAAGGACCTTCTTGCGGCCTTGCGATTCAAGGATGACCAGGAACCTGACGTTGGTTTCGGAGCCCGCGGCGTCGCTTCCGGCGGCAATGGAATGGCCGTCCCGGACGATGCCCACGCCGAAATCGAGCCGGCCGCCCGGCCCTGCCGGGAGTTCGTAGAGAAACTCGCTACGGGGCGGAGCGAATAAAATCGAAACGTCGCTCAAGCCCAAGTTGACGCGGCGCTTGAGGCCGAGGGGGTCTTCTCCCCAACCGCCCGCCTCAAGCGGCGCGGACTGGACGGGATAAATCCGCTCGTTCAGAGCGACGGCCTCCCGCAGAGGGCTGGCGATAATCCCTTGCGGCGTCAGGGCGCGGATGATATTGATCGTCTGAAGGTCCGCGGGGCCATGTTTCCGGCAAGCGGCCGGGACGATCAACCCCAGAATAATCGCCAAAACGGCCGCGTAGACGCACCGACCGCTAAAACGGAAGGAATCATGCATAGGTGAATCATTTTAACATTTTGACGGCGGGAACGGAATTTCCTATAGTGGAGGCGAAAGGACGAACGTCATGGCCATGGATTGGCGAAGCCGCCCGCGCATCGGAGTCATCGGGGGGGCCCGGCCCAAGCCCGCTTTCGAAGCCCAAGCCCTGGAGGTGGGCCGCCTCATCGCCGAGGCCGGGGCCATCCTCGTCTGCGGCGGCTTGAGCGGAGTCATGACGGCCGCGGCGCGGGGAGCCCGGGAAGCCGGCGGACTGACCATCGGCATTCTTCCCGGCGCCGCCCCCGGCGACGCCAATCCCTACATCGACGTGGCCATCGCCACGGGGCTCGGCTATACCCGGAATGCGCTGGTCGTCATGAATACGGACGCGGTGATCGCCGTGGACGGCGAGTTCGGAACCTTGAGCGAGATCGCCTACGGCAATATCTTCAGCAAGCCCGTGGTCGGGCTGGGAACATGGGAGGTCAAGGGAGTGACTCCCGCCAAGACCCCCGAAGAAGCGGTCCGGCTGGCCCTGAAGCTCGCCGGACGGGAAACGGCTCCCCGGCCGGGCCGGAAATGAAGAACTACCGCCTCATCATCAGCTACGACGGGACGGACTATTTCGGCTGGCAGCGCCAGCCCTCGTGCCGCACCATCCAGGGGACGATCGAGGCCGCCCTGGAGCGGCTGGCGGGAGAGCCGGTCGCCCTCTTCGGCGCGGGGCGGACGGACGCGGGCGTGCACGCCCTGGGACAAACCGCCAGCTTCAAAGCCGCCTTCAAGATGGGCGAGGCCGAGCTTTTCAAGGCCCTCAACGCCATCCTGCCGCCCGATATAAGAATCCTCACGCTGGCCCCCGCCCCGGCGTCCTTTCACGCCCGGCGGAGCGCCCGGTCCAAAACCTACCAATACCGGATCATCACCTCGCCCCTCATCAGCCCCTTTGACCTTCGCTTCGCCCTTCACTGGCCCCATCCCCTCAACCTGGCCCGGATGCGCAAGGCGGCCGCTCTCTTCGTCCGCCAGGCCGACTTCCAGGGCTTCTCCTCCAACCGCGACCGCTATCCCGTGCGCCGGGTGACGCGCTCGGAGATTCGCCGCAGGGGAGACGAGATCGTCTACGTCGTCGAAGCGGAAGGGTTCCTGCGCTACATGGTCAGGACGATCGTGGGCACCCTGCTCGAGATCGGCCGCGGCAAAGTGCCGATCGAGCGGGTCGAGGAGATCTTCGCCGGCAGGGAGCGCTCGCTCGCCTCCCCCACAGCTCCGGCCAAGGGCCTGTGCTTGATAAAAGTCGATTACGGATCAGAGGGGTAGGCCGAGGACGATCGCGTCCTCGGTCGGATTGGAATAGTAGTCCTCGCGCACCGCGAGAAATCCGAAGCCGAGCTTGTTTTCATAGAGGATCCGGGCCGCCTTGTTGGACTGCCGGACTTCGAGCACGGCGTATGTGGCCCCCAGATCCTTGGCCGCGTCCATGGCCACCCGCAGCATCCGCTCGCCCAGCCCGTGCCGCCGCCGATCGGGGTGGACGGCCACATTGTTGATCTGCATCTCGTCCGCGACGAGCCAATAGAGAACATAGCCGAGGATCTCGCCGCCGGGGCGGGCCGCCACAACCATCGGAAAGGACAGCCCCATGTTCTGGATCTCGCCCCGAAAGGTCGTCTCGGGCCAGGGATTCGGGAAGGATTGCCGCTCGATGAACAGGACTTGGGGCAGGTCCTCGGCCCGCATCCGGCGCAGGTCGAAGGCGATATCCTCCGAAGCGGGCATGGCCTAGCGGCCTTCCTCGGCCTGCGAACGGCGATGGTAATGCGGCTCGAGCGCGGCGGCGTCCGCCCCCTTGCCCGCCCGCAGGGCGGCCAGGCCGAGGCGGCCGATTTCCGCGGCGATGAACGGCGAGCGCTCGGAAAAACGGGCCTTGTCCCCCAGCAGGGCCGCCAGGCGGCGCCGGCAGAGGGAGGTGCCGTTGCCCGCGAAGACGGCGATGCGGCGCTTGGGGACGCGGCGCAGATAGTCCTCGGGAGCGTAAGCGCCCTCGGGGATGACTGGCCGCAGGGATTTGGGACCGGCCTCGTAGAGGGCGGCGTAGATCTCGCCCTTCTTGGCGTCGAACATCGGCCCGACGAGGCAGGCCGGATCGCCGCGGTGCTTCCAGGCCAAGGCCTCGAGCGAGGAGACGGCGGCCACCGGCTTGCCCGTGGCGAAAACGAAGGCCTTGACCGTGCTCAAACCGATGCGAAGCCCGGTGAACGAGCCCGGTCCCGGCGAGACGGCGAAGCCGTCGACGTCGCCGATGGCCAAACCGAGCGACTTGAGCAAAAGATCCACGGAGAGAAGAAGGCGGGTGGAATGCGTGGCCGGCGACTCGATCCCGACCTCGCCCAGCAGGCGGTCGTCCTCGAGCAGGGCGACCGATCCGCTCGGCGTCGTCGTGTCGATGGCCAGGATGCGCATCGGCTTACGAGGCTCCCAACTTTTTATCGCGGCGGCCGAAAGCAAACAGGCCGCCCGCCCGATAAATCTCGAAGGGAACGGAGGCCATCGGCTCGACGGTGAGGGCTCCTCTGTCGTCGGAGACGGCTTGTCCGTCTGTGACGACGACACGGCCTGTTCCGCCCCGCAAATCGATTTCCATTTCGTCTCCCGAGTGGAGCAGTCCCGCCTCGACCGCCTGCGTCAAGCCGGCGACGCGGACGACGGGGAAACCCGAGTTCACGGCGTTCCGAAAATAGATGGCCGAGAACGAGGGCGCGGCGATGGCCGCGATGCCCAGGGCCAGGAAACAGTCCACGGCCTGTTGGCGCGACGATCCGGCCCCGAAATTGCGCCCGGCCACGATGATGTTTCCCGGCGCGGCTTGCCGCGGGAAATCCTTCCAGCCTTCCAGGTTGCCGAGCGCCAGCGGCCCCATCTGGGCCAGGTCGGTGATGTGGAGATGGGCGTTGTGGAAGATCTGATCGGTGTCGATGTCTTCGATGAGCCGTCCGGTCGCGTCAACCAGGATCCAGATGCGTCCTCGCAAGGCGGCGGGTTTCATGTCAGATCTCCTCCGGTCCGGCGATCTCGCCCCGGATGCAGGAGGCGGCCACCACGGCCGGCGAGGCCAGGTACACCGGGCCTTTGCCCTGCTTGCCGGGGAAGTTGCGGTTACCGGTGCTGATCTCGACTTCGCCCTTGCCGGTGAGTCCGACGTGGCCCTCGGCGCAGCCGCCGCAGCCCGGGTTGACGATGATGGCTCCGGCCCGGAAAAGGTCGCCCAGGATCCCCTTATCCACCAGCTCCTGGTAGACGCGGCGGGTGGCCGGGACAACCTTGAGCATGACGCCCGGCTTGACCTTGCGGCCGCGCAGGATGTCCGCGGCCCGCATAAAATCCTCGGTCCGGCCGTTGGTGCACGAGCCGATGAAGCCGGAGTCGATGCGGGTACCGCGGACTTCGGTCAGGGGCTTGACCGCGTTGGGCGAGGGCGGAACAGCGACTTGGGGGGGGAGACCAGTGACGTCCACGGTGATCGTATCGGCGTAGGAAGCGTCGGGATCGGGGGCCACGTCGGCCGCGGCGCCCAGGCCCAGCCGCTCCAAGTCGCGGGCGCAGGATGTGTTTCGCTCGGGTACGAAGCCGATGATCCCGGCCATCTCCGTGACCATGCTGCAGAGCGTGAGGCGGCCGGCCAGGTCGAGGCCGCGCACGGCCTCGCCGTAGAACTCGGCCGCCCGCAGGGCGATGCTTTTTGTCCCGAGCTCGCGGCATAAAAAGAGCGCGATGTCTTTGGCCGTGGCGAGCACCGAAGGACGGCCCTTGAGTACGACCTTGACGCTCTCGGGAACCTCGAACCAGGTCTTCCCGGTCTTGAAAGCAAAGGTTATATCCACGTCGCCCATGCCCTGCCCGAAGGCATTCACCGCGCCCAGCACGTTGAGATGGCTGTCCGTGCCGACGACGGTGGTGCCGGGGCGCGCCCGGCCCTCTTCGAACAGGACATGAGAGCCGATGCCCTTGTCCACGTCGTAGACGGTCATGCCGTGCTTGCGGGCGAAGTCGCGGCAGGCCTGCTGGTTGTCGGCGTATTTCAGGGTGCAGGCGGGAGCGCAGAGGTCGAAGGTAAAAAACGTCTTGGCGGGATCGGCCAGGGGCGCTTCACCGTATTCGCGGGCGAAGTTCTTGATGACGTTGGGTCCGCCGAAGTCGCGGGCCGAACGGACATCCAGGTCCATCCAGACGATGCTGCCGGGCTCGGCCCGCCCTCCGGCGTGGCCGGCTATGATCTTCTCGACGACGGTGCGCCCCACGTGATCTCCCTTATAATTTTTCGGCCACGGCCCGGGCCATGTCAAGGGTCGTGGACTTGCCGCCCATGTCATAGGTGCGAACCCGGCCTTCCTTGATGACCTCGGCGATGGCGGCCTCGAGTTGGACGGCTTTCGCCGTCTCGCCCAGCCATTCCAGCATAAGCTTCGCGGCCAGAAAAGTCGCGATGGGGTTGACCTTGTACATCCCGGCATACTTGGGAGCCGAGCCGTGGGTCGGTTCGAAAACGCCGTACTTGTCGCCGATGTTGCCGGAGGAGGCGAAGCCGAGTCCGCCGACGAGCTGGGCGGCCAGGTCGGAGATGATGTCGCCGAAGAGGTTCTCGGCCACCAGCACGTCGTAGTCGAGAGGGTTCTTGACCAGCCACATGCACATGGCGTCGATGTTGGCGTCCGTGGCCTTGATCTCGGGATAATCCTTGGCCGCTTCGCGGAAGACCGAGAGCATCAGACCGCCCGTCTCGCGCAGGACGTTGGGCTTTTCCACGCAGGTCACCGAGCGGCGCTTGGCCTTGCGGGCGAAGTCGAAGGCCGCCCGGCAGATCCGCTCACAGCCCTTGCGGGTCATGATCCGGGTCGAGATGGCAATCTGGTCGAGCGGCGCGGCCAGGAAAGGCTTCATCTTGGGGTGGCCGGCCAGGGCGTCGCGGAGAAGAGCCGGCATGGGGAAGTACTCGACGCCGGCATACATGCCCTCCGTGTTCTCGCGGAATATGACCAGGTCGATCCCATCCTTGAAGTTGAGGGGATTTCCGGGATAGGCTTTGCAGGGCCGCAGGTTGGAGTAAAGATCGAATTCCTGGCGCAGGCGGACGATGGGGCTGAAGTAGGACAGGCCCTTGCCGCGCAGGGAGGGGTCGAGTTCGGCCGCGGCGTCGGCCTTGGGCTTGGAGGTGATGGCGCCGAAGAGGCAGGCATCGGTCTCCTTGAGCATTTTTGTGGTCCGCTCGGGGAGGGCGTTCCCTTCATCGCACCAGAACTCCCAACCGATGTCGCCGTAGACGTATGCGGCGTCCACTCCGAGCTTATTGAGGACGATCAGCGCCGCCTCGATGACTTCCTTGCCCACCCCGTCGCCGGGGAGGATGGCGATGCGATACTTCGACATGCAGAGCTCCTCCGTGGGAAAGACTTGACGGGTATTATCTTAACTGGCGGGTAGGGCGGGGGTCAATCCGTGTTAGAAAACTTTCTAAGGCCTTGCCCCCATCTGCATAGCTGATTGCCCTGCACCACTATGAGATTGCGACGTTTTTGTTGCACCGGAGTTCAATTCAGACGGCTTCTTTTTTAATGATAACTCATACCCAAGCGATTCCAGAATGGTCGATAGAAGTCGAAGAGAGGGATCCCTCTTTTTATTCAACACTCTCGATAAGGTCGTTTGGGAGATTTGGGCTTTCTGACAATATTGATATCGGGACGGGTATTTTTTATCAATGATCGCTTCGAGCTCGTCACGAAAATCGGGGGATCTCGCATGACCTTGTGAAATCGCCAATCTCATCTCAAGATCAAGGCAGATATTGTAAATGGGCAATTCGACAATTTTTTTCTTGGCAAGAGATCCCCATATTTTACGTCCCTCTTTCATCCACAAGTTCGAAAAGTCATTCCAATCCGGATTCTGATTGAATGACCGAACCATCCTCTTCAGAAAGCCGCATTCCTTCTCATTGAGTGTATCAAGGCCGTAAACTCGCCGCTCCATCGTCTCGTAATTTTTTCTCATGACCAACCTCACGATAAATCATCAAATTCTCGTGTCTAATTCGATGTACTCAACATCTCCGCCAATTTCAAGATAAATCACTTTTTGTTTAAAGTACACGCATTCAGCTTTTAGAAAGCCCCTTAACTTTGGCAAGTCTTTCCTCGGAAGAGCAATTACATACTCGCGACAATTGTCTTGAAACGTTTTCCCTGTTTTGGGATCCCTCCAAATCCCCCGGGAGGTCGCCGTGCTCACTCTCCAGCCACCGAATGTCTCCGTCATTCTCCTATGAAAGTACATCCAAACGCTTGCCGAATGAAGCTTTCCATGTCCGATCTCGACATCCTGTGTCTCCGGTATTAAGAAGCAGGTCCTCACATCGGGCATCTGCTCTCCTCGGGAATGCATGTTATTTCAATACTTACCTGTGTGTCAAGTACATGTAATCTGAATTGGCATATCCTACAGCCTCACGATTTACACAAAAGGTAATGTTGGTATGAATATAAAACATATCGGTCAAAATATTTATCAGTTTCTGAGTTTTTTATGCGACCACTTTAACTTGATACAAATACTTCTGGAACCCGCTAAACGTCTTCCCAATCTCCTCCGGCCTCCCCAAATCCTCCACCGCATCGGCGATGGAATCGTGGTATTTCAGCTTAAGCAACGGCGTCAGCTTCTCCGTGTCTAACTCCTCCACGCCCACACTGACGTAATGAGCCAGGACGAAGTCTAAAAACGCTTGCTGTTTGTTGCTGAACCGTTCGCTGATAACGACTTTAGCCTTGATCGCTCGCTCTTCCCTCGTCATCATGGGCAGAGCATAGGCCACATAGCCCAACACATCGAAAAGATCGCTCTTCTCGGCCTCAATGATTCTCTGCATCTCGGCCAGCTGTTCTTTCCCAAATCCCTTATCCGCCAGCCCATCTAGCAGCTTCTTTCTCGTATCCGGCGCACTCCACAGCCTTCTCAGCTCCTCCTCGTCCTTGAAGAACTCGGGCAGCTTCCCGAACAGTAATTCCATGAACTGCTGGGCGGACATCGGTGTGCCGTCTGGATGCCAAAAAGTCGTGCATGTCATATGCTGGATGGCGCGGGCTTTACCGTCGGCCAGTTTGACTTTAATTCTCTGCGGCCTCTCTTTGTCCTCTTCGCCTACAACCTTGGGCTTATTGTCTACTCCCCTGCCCTCGTATTTCTCTTCCTTCGGTTCCGGCTCCACCGGCTCCCCGTCCCACTCGGGATCGTTGAAGTGATGATGGGCCTTCACGAAGTCGTAGATGGTGAAGTAGTCCTTGCCTTCATAAAGCCGAGTCCCCCGGCCTATGATCTGCTTGAACTCGATCATGGAGTTGATCGGCCGCATCAGCACGATGTTGCGGATGTTCCGCGCATCCACCCCCGTGGAAAGCTTCTGCGAGGTGGTCAGGATGGTGGGAATCGTCTTCTCGTTGTCCTGGAAGTCGCGCAGGTGCTGATCGCCCAGCTCACCGTCGTTGGCCGTCACCCGTTGGCAGTAGTTGGGATCGGTGCTCGTCTTCATTTGGTTGATGAGATCGCGCACGGCCAAGGCGTGATCCTGGGAAGCGCAAAAAACCAGGGTCTTTTCGCTTTGGTCGATCTGATCCATGAAGATCTTCACCCGAGCCGCTTCCCTCTCCTTGATCTCGATGATCTTGTTGAAATCGGATTCGACGTAGAGGCGGCCCGCTTCGACCTCGCCCTCGATAAGTAGATCGTCGGGCGTATAGACATAGTCATCAATCGTCGTGGAGATCTGCTTAACTTTAAACGGGGTAAGGAAGCCGTCGTTGATGCCTTCCTTGAGCGAATAGACATAAACCGGCTCACCGAAATAGGCATAGGTGTCCGCGTTCTCTTGTCTCTTCGGCGTAGCGGTTAGGCCAAGCTGAACCGCGGGAGCAAAATGCTCCATGATGTCCCGCCAAGTGCTCTCGTCGTTGGCGCCTCCGCGGTGACATTCATCGATGACGATGAAGTCGAAGAAGTCCGGCGGGTATTCTCCGAAATAGGGCGATGGCTTGCCGTCTTTTTCCGGCCCGCACATGAAGGTCTGGAAGATGGTGAAGAAGAGGCTGCCGTTCTTGGGCACATGGCCCTTTTTGCGGATGTCTCCCGGCTTGATGCGGACCATGGCGTCTTCGGGGAAGGGCGAAAAAGCGTTGAAGGCCTGATTGGCCAGGATGTTGCGGTCGGCTAAAAAGAGAATGCGGGGCCTTCGATCCGGTTTGCCCGTTAAATTCCAGCGGCTGTGGAAGAGCTTCCAGGCGATTTGGAAAGCAATAAAGGTCTTGCCCGTTCCCGTGGCCAGAGTTAGAAGAATGCGCTTATTTCCGGCCGCGATGGCCTCCATCACCCGTTGGATGGCGATATCCTGGAAATACTGCTCTTTGTAGTAGCCGCCCTTGTCTTCAAACGGGACGGCCGTGAAGCGATCCCGCCAGGCATCTTGCCGGGAGAACGTGAGATTCCAGAGATCCTCGGGGCTTGGATACTTGGCCAGTTCCCCTTCCTTACCGGTCTCCATGTCGATGCCGTAAATACCACGGCCGTTTGTGGCATAGGCGAAGCGGATGGCCATCTTTTCAGCATAGTTCTTGGCTTGGGCCACGCCCAAGGTCAGGGGCTCGTCCCAGGCCTTGGCTTCGACAACCGCGAGCTTCCGATTGCGATAAACCAAGACGTAGTCCGCGGTCAGGGGCTTGCCCCGCCGGCCGTGACCCTCGAGGCGGCCCGGCGTGATCAGGTATTCCCGCCGGATGCGGCTTCCTTCCGCCATACCCCAGCCGGCCGCCTTGAGGGCGGGATCGATGTGCTCGGCTCGGGTTTCGGCTTCGTTCATGGCTTTTTCAGGGCGTAATATCCAGTCTTCTTGCCGCCGACTTTTTCAACCAGTCCGGCGGCGATCAAGGGCTTCAACAAATCCATGGCGCCTTGCTTGGAGATGCCCAGGGCCTTCCAGATCTCTCCGGGCGCCATACGCCCGTGATCGATGAGCAGATGGAGGAGCTTCTCCTGCCGAGGCCGCAAGACGATCTTCTCTCTGGAGCCGACGCGGATGGTTTGTATCCGCAGCCAAGCCCGTTCCAGCGTCTGGCGGAGTCCGGCGGCACCGTATTCAAGCCAGGAGGTCAGATCGTCGCCGAAGCGCCTGGTTTGCTCGAGAACAGCGTAATATTTAGGCCGATCTTCCCAGTAATATTCATCGACCGAGAATATGTGATGGGTGTCGAATCCCCTCCGATAGAGCTCCCATAGCGCCCAAGCCCGTCCTGTCCGGCCGTTGCCATCGGCAAAGGGATGGATCGTCTCGAACCGATAGTGCAGAATCGCGGAGCTAATTACCGGCGAGACCTTCCGGGAAGCCTTGTTCAGCCAATCCAGCAGCTCGGCCATCAGCCCCGAAACGGCATCGGCCGGAGGCGGAGAATAGGATCCAACCCTGACCGCGATCGTTCGATACTTTCCCGCCTCGCCCTGGTCCATCACATCCGCGGCCAGAATCCGATGAAGTTCCAAGATATCAGCGTGCTTGAACGATTTAATCGAGGCGCGCTTCTCGATGTAGCGCAAGCCCGCGAGGTAGTTCAGGACCACCCGCTCATCCCGCTTTTCCGGCGCTTTAAGGGCTCGCCCTTCCTCCAGGGCTCGGACCTGTTCGAGGGTCAGGGGATTTCCCTCGATGGCCGTCGAGGCATGGACGTTCCTCGTCCGGGTATCCTTCTGCAAGGCGGGGATCCAAGCCACATCCACGGCGACGTTTTGGATTCGCTCCCGCAAGGCCGCAATCTGCTCGATTTCAGCTAGGAGCCCGGGGGTAATCGTGTATTGCGGGTTGTAGGCCATGATTATAGGCTAATAATAAGTCAAGTATAAGTCAAGTTATGAGTCAAGCTACTTGTCAACCCGCCCTCCAATTGAAGTGTTAAGTATCACTTAATTGTTGCCGTTTATGCAAATGAATTATCCGGAATTTCCGGATAGTTGCCCCCCAGTATCTTCAGATCGAACTATTTGATAATTCCGAATAGTTGCTCTCATGGACCTGCCAGCCGAACTTGTAAGCAATCCTCACAGGTTGGTATCAACAAAACAGGTTATCCGGAATTTCCGGATAACTCGTTGCCGCAACGCTCTCCTTGCCATTTTCAGCAGTCTGTCGGAAATCCCGACATATTGATTCTTCATCCATCTCTCCCGTCTCAAAGCGTATTTGAAGTCTGCTTTCTTTATTCACGGCATGTTTCTCATAGCTGGCCAGAGAAAGCTTGTTGCAGCAGCGACTTCTTCAATTCATCGAGCGCGGCGAGTTTGCGCTGGTAGAGGGAAGAGAGGCGCTGGGTTTCAGTGGAGAGTTCATTAAACCTAGAAATTGCACAACGCAATTCCGGTAACGGCGGCAACGGAATCTCTAATCGGGCGAGTACCTCACCAGTAAAATGTTGAATACCCGTCCCGCTGAAATGCTGTTTTAGTACGCCGCTTTTATCCTGAGCATACAAGAAATAGACGAACCATTTATTGTAGATCGACTCGTGAAAGCGGACGCGATGAAGTGCTTTCTGGAAATAGATCGGATAATCCTCGGACCAGATTGCAGCTCGACCGGGATATCCTCCTTCACAAATTAATACATCTCCATTAATCGCAGTGTATTTAGCCGACTCTTCCGGAAGAAACGGCATTTGAAGGAGGTTGGACAAATCAAAAGAAAACCAGCGCACGTTTATATTTCGGAGATATGGCTGCGGTTTTCCTTTGTTCTTCGCCTTATCTAGCATCTTGCCAAGTGAGTGCTTAGCAACTTCGGAGATTTCCCTAACTTCCCACCCCTCTCCACGCTTGGCGAAGACAGATTGGAGGTAACTTTCGAAAAGCACTTGGGCATTTTGGAGATTCTTTTCGGCGTTGGCCTTGGCGTTGGCGATGCTTTCGAATGCTTTGTCGAGGATGCCGACGATCCGCCGCTGTTCGGGGAGCGGAGGGAACGGAATTTGAAACTGCCTCAATTGATCATATTTCAAATTGTTGATATTTGCGCCATCTGATAATTCGCCAACGAAATCCTTATATGCATCCGAGGTCATCAAGTGGAACAGAAATTTTGGTAAAAGATTACCTTTTGGCGTAATCATTCCCATGAAGCCGCCAAATGCATATCCGTAGTCGTCATCGATATAGGCAACCTTGCCCAAGTGGCTTTTACTTCCGCTGGCTGTACAGATAATAAGCGAATCTTTTTTTACCTTTTTTTCGAGAGGGATCACGACTTTATCGCTAATATATTTCAATTCCATAAGATCGAGCAGGTTTGTTAATAGGTTTATATTGGTCGCTCGCAGTACAACATTTCTTGAAGTTTCGACCTCGTCACCTTTGGCGTAGGTAAGCCCTCTCCTAAATTCGCACAATTCACCCAAGGTCTCTGTCTTCCACCCCTTCTTCATAGCCATGCCTTTACGTTTTTCAATACCGCCGCGATCTCCAATTCTCCGTGCAGAACCATTTCCCCATATTCATCGCGCATCCCCGTCCCTGATTGCCAGCCGTTGCCGGACAATTTCGATGGAACGGTGCAACTTGGCTTCCAGTACTTCTTTCGGCGGCAGCAAGGTAAGATATTCAGCGACGCGGATGTTGCTCTTGTCCAATTGCAGCAACTCCACATGCTCATGATTTTTTCCTGTGCATAGAATCAAGCCGATGGGAGTGTTTTCCCCTTCAACTTGCTCGTGTTTTTCCAGATAGCGAAGATACAGTTCCATCTGGCCTTTATAGGCCGCGTCGAACTCGCCGATTTTCAGATCGATCGCCACAAGGCATTTCAAGCGCCTATGGTAAAAGAGCAAGTCAATGTGATAATCCCGCTGATCAATCGTAATCCGCTTTTGCCGCGCCAGGAACGCGAAATCGTTTCCAAGTTCAACAATGAATCTTTGCAATTCGGCAATAATGGCAGATTCGAGGTCTTTTTCAAGAAAAGAATCGGCCAAACCCAGGAAATCCAGCACATAGGGATCGCGGAATGTTAAGTCCGGAGAAATAGCTCCCTTAGAACGAAGTATTTCAAGATCTCGACGAATTGTCTCTTCCGGCTTTTTTGAAATGGCTGTACGTTCGAATAGCAAAGAATTCATTCTTTCTTGGAGCTGTCGGGAAGACCAACCTTCAAGACGGGCTATCTCCGTATAGAATTCACGCTTAAGGGGATCTTCCACGTAGGCGAGGATCTTGATATGGGTCCAAGATAATTCTCTCCGCACTGCGGAGAGAATCGCATCATCGGGAAATGTCTCCGCAACGCGGAGACAATGCCAGAGGTGTTTCTCGCTCCATCCCTTTCCATATTCGGCAGTCAGTTGCCCAGATACGGCCGAAATGACCGCTTTGCCGTATTCGGCGCGCTCACCTCCCAGCACTTCCTTTTGAAGCCGTTTGCCTATTTGCCAGTAGAGGAACGTCAACTCTTCATTGACGGCTATCGCAGCGCGTTGGCGGGCACCCTCGATTAGCTGTTTTAGGTCTGCAATTATCTCCGTCGGCATAACCGGCTTTATCTTCATAGAAGACCCCTTATTGTTCTCAGGACAGCCGCGCTTTCAGCATCCAGTTTCTCAATTTCGTCCAATATCTCTTTTGGATCGCGATACTTCACTTCGTCGTTACCATTGGGATTCTTCACGGATAGATCGAATGCTTCCTGATCGATGCCCTTGGCATCGACGGTCCAGCTCTTGGGAGAATCCGCCTTCTTTTTCTGAAGCTCAACGAACTCTTTCAGATCCTCGTCATTAAGCGGATTGGTTTTCCCTAGATTTCTGCCCGGATCGAACTGGTAATACCATATCTTGCGCGTCGGAGCGCCCTTCTCGAAAAAGAGAACCACGGTTTTAACTCCCGCACCCAAGAACGTCCCGCCGGGGCAATCCAGAACCGTATGAAGGTTGCAGGATTCCAGGAGCATCTGACGCAAGCTCGTAGATGCGTTGTCGGTATTGGAGAGGAATGTGTTCTTGATGACGACGCCCGCCCTTCCGCCGGCCTTGAGCATCTTAATGAAGTGCTGGAGGAAGAGAAAAGCCGTCTCCCCCGTCCGGATGAGGAAATTCTGCTGGACCTCGTGGCGCTCCTTGCCGCCGAACGGCGGATTGGCCAGGATCACGTCCATGCGGTCCTTGTCCTGAATATCGGACAGATTCTCGGTCAGGGTGTTGGTGTGCTCGATGTGGGGCGCTTCGATCCCGTGCAGGATCATGTTCATGATGGCAATGACGTAGGCCAGGGACTTCTTCTCCTTGCCGTAGAAAGTCCTCTCCTGCAGGGTCTCGACGTCACGGGTTGTGAGCTTGTAGGTCTTCTTCATGAAGTCGTACGACTCGCACAGGAACCCCGCCGAGCCGCAAGCACCGTCGTAAACCTTCTCGCCTATGCGCGGCTTGACGACCTGGACCATGGCCCGGATGAGCGGCCGGGGCGTATAGTACTCGCCGCCGTTGCGGCCGGCATTGCCCATGTTCTTGATCTTGGCTTCATATAGGTGAGAAAGTTCGTGCTTCTCATTCTGCGAGCGGAAGCGCAGCTCGTCGATGCGGTCGATGATCTCGCGCAGGTTGTAGCCGCTCTGGATCTTGTTCTTGATCTCGCCGAAGATCTCCCCGATCTTGTACTCGATGGTATCGGGACCGCTGGCTTTCTGCTTAAAGCCGTGCAGATATGGAAAGAGCTTCAGGTTGACGAAATCGCACAGGTCGTCGCCCGTCTGGGCCTTATTGTGATCCAAGGCGCCGGACTTATCCTTGGGGGCGGCCCACTCGTCCCAGCGGTAGGGCTTGTCCATAATGTAGGCGTGCTTGCGGCCATGCAGGGCGGCTTCGGTGGCCCGGTCCTGATCCAAGGCGTCAAGGTACTTCAGGAAAAGAAGCCAGGAGGTTTGCTCGGTATAGTCGAGCTCGGTCGTACAGCCGGCTTCCTTGCGCAGGATGTCGTCGATGTTTTTAAAGGCTTGTTCGAACATATTATTTGCCGTCCATTGACAAAAAAGCCCCCTTTAAAGGCACAAAGAATGATATTCCCGGCTCACCTGCAAGTCAATTTCAGCCGGGACCATGTTAAAATGACCGATATTGGGGCCATAGCGGCTCCGACAGAAAGCGTCGAAGGAGGAATCAAATGAAAGCTCTTGTTCTTTACCGAAGCCACTACGGCAATACCAGGCAGGTCGCCGATGAAATCGCCAAGGAACTCCGGGCCAAAGGCGTCGATCCCGTCGTCACGGACCTTCGCGGCAAACTGCCCGATTTCGCCGATTTCGGCGCCGTGTTCATCGGCGCCCCGACCCGGATGGCCCGGGTTACCGGCAAGGCGCTGCGGACGCTCGGCAAGCTGGCCAAGAAGGGCTGGGGCCCGAAGCCGGTGGTCGTGTTCGACACCTATGGCCCCCTGCCCGCAACTCCCGAGGAACTGGAGAAGGGCAAGAAATGGCTATTCCCCGGCGCGGCAGGCCTGATGCAGGCCAAGGCGCAAGCCCTCGGCCTGAACGTCTATGCCAAAACTCTCCGCTGCGAAGTGAGCACATTGAAGGGGCCTTTGAAGGACGGAGAGATGAAGAAAGTCGCGTCCTTCATCGAAGAAGTCGCGCCGTTTATTCAATAGTATTTCTGGATTCCGCCGAATCCGATGATCTTGTTTTTTTCCGTCATCCGGACGAAATGCCGCAGGCGCTTGTCGAACTCCTCAGGCCGCTTTCGCGCCCCATCGATGTAGGCGATCCGGATTCTCTTATAGGACGGGGAGAGCTTCTTGAAGTTCGCCCAGGCCTCCGGGCTGGCCTTGAGGGCCTTAAGGATATCCGGCGGGAATTTAAGCGGCGTCGGAGCGAGATCGCCCGCATCCGCCAAGATTTCCGTCATGACTTTGCCGCGCTCGGCCATCGCCCTCAGCCTCGCGAGATTGGATTCCGAGTAGGGGCTACTGGGTTTGCGCCGCAAAAACCTCTGGGCATAGCAGTCGGCGTCGACCGGCTTGGCCGTGCTGTCGATCCAGCCGAAGCAGAGAGCCTCCTCGACGGCATCGCCATACGGGAGGCGAGGCTTCCCCGAGTGTTTCTTGTAAAAGACGAGCCAGATTTCCCTCTCGGTCTTATAATGCTTTTTCAGCCAGGCTCGCCACTCCCGGCGTGTCGTTACGTGAAGCTTTTTCGTTATTTCCATGTTGGCCGAAGAACCTCCGCAAAGGAGAATCGGCGGGCAGCCCGTCGAGCATTCCCAGGGTGTATTCGTACCCCGCCTGCGCCGTCTTTTCGATGGCCTTGAAGTCGAGGATGCCGATTCCCCGAACGGGCGGCTCCAGGCTCAGATCCGCGTCTTCCTTCACGGCATCCGCGCTTTTTCGGCACCCCGTCATGATCGTGGCCATCATGATCTCCGCGACGTTGGGGGTTGAGATCTTCTTTTTCCACGGCAGGATCCGGCTCCAGAGGATCTTCCTCGGGGACGGGAACTCCGTGAATCCGGGGCGCATATTCTCCCGGGAATCCACATCCACGGTGATGACGATCCCGGCCTTGCGGCGCATGATGTCACCGGGGAGATTGTTCATAACTCCGCCATCGACATGGACGCTGCCGTCATGAAGGACGGGGACCATGATCCCCGGCAATGACGAGCTGGTCCGGGCGGCCTTCCACACCGGGCCTTCGGTATGCACCTTCACGTCGCAGGAGCCGAGGTTCGAGGAAATGCAGAAGAAGCCGAGCCAGAGATCCTCGATCCGGGCCTCCCCGTAGGCGCGGAGCGCGGCGCGGTCGATCTTGCGGCTGCGCAGGAGGGAGACGACGGGGATGGTAACGTCGCTGAACGGATTGTGCTTCTGGAAAGTCTCCTGGCAGAGGACCATAAGCTGTTCCGCGTCCATGCCCATGGCGACCGCGCCGCCGACGATGGCGCCGATGCTTGTGCCCCCCACCATGTCCACTGGAATCCCCCGCTCCTGGAGCGCCCGCAGCACTCCGAGATGGGCCATCCCGCGCGCCCCGCCGCCGCCCAGCACCAGGCCGACGGAGCGCCGGCTGAGGATCCGGGCCAGGCGGGCGAAGTCCGCTTCGCGATCCCAGCGCAGGTGCTGGTGATC
>JAQULS010000070.1:0-12445 GCA_028749235.1 Acidobacteriota bacterium
CCCCACCCCTATTTCTTTATTCATCGATTTTCTTGTCGGGATCGACGGACTCGACGGCCGCCGTGAACTCGCCTTTGTAGAACGAAACGACGACGGATTCGCCGGCCCGAACTCCCTCGACGCGGATGACCGGACGGATGTCCCCGTTTTTCTCCCGGCGCCGGACCAGGGCATAGCCCTTTTTGAGAACGGCCAACGGGCTTTGGGCGTTGAGGCCGGCGGCCAGGCGTTCCCAATCCGCCCTCCATCCGGCCAGGCGGGCCCGGAAAACGGCGGCGATCCGCTGTTCGACCAAATCGACGCGCGACGAGCCGGCCAGCACGCCGGCCCGCAGGAGGGCGGCCAGGCGCTGCTCGGCCAGATCGGTGCGCGTGCGGGCCTCGGCGAACTGGCGCTGGCGGCCCCGAATCGCCTCCCAGGCCAGCCCTTCCAGCTCGTCCACCCGCTGCTCGAGGCCGAGAAGACGGAGACGGAATCCCTGGAAAGCGGGATGCTGGGCCAGGGCCGTCAGCTCCTGGCGCCGCGCCTGCACCGCGAAACGCAGGCTTTGGCCGGCCCGCCGCTCCAGGTTGGCGATCCGGTCGGCGAAGGCCTCCTCCGTATCGACGACCATTTCGGCGGCCGCGGTCGGCGTGGAAGCCCGGATGTCCGCGACGAAATCGGCGATGGTAAAATCGACCTCGTGCCCGACGGCGGAAATGACGGGAATGGGCGAGGCGGAGATGGCGCGGGCGACTTTCTCCTCGTTGAACGACCAGAGGTCTTCGATCGAGCCTCCGCCGCGGCCGACGATGAGAACGTCGATATCAGGCAGGGCGCCGAAGGCTTGGATGCCGGCCACGATGTCGTCGGCCGAGCCCTCGCCCTGGACGCGGGCCGGGTATATCAAGACGTGCAGCTTGGCCGAACGGCGCTCCAGGGTTCGGAGAATGTCGATAACGGCCGCCCCGGTGGGGGAGGTGACGATACCGATGCGCTTGGGGCGGAGCGGGAGCTTGCGCTTGCGGGCCGGATCGAACAAACCCTCCGCTTTGAGCTTTTCCTTGAGCTGTTCGAAGGCCATTTGCAGGGCGCCCTTGCCCTTGGGCTCGGCCCGGTCGATGATCAGTTGATAGGCGCCGCGCGGGGGGTAGACGTCGATCTTGCCGCGGCAGACAAGCTGCTGGCCGTCCTTGACCTCGAACTTGAGGCGGGCGGCGGCGCTCTTCCAGATGACGGCGGGAATGGAGCTTCCGGCGTCCTTGAGCGTCAGATAGACGTGACCCGAGCCGTACAGGCGGGCGTTGGAAACCTCGCCTTCCACCCAAATCTGGGGGAAGGCGGTTTCCAGGGCGGCTTTGATGACCGAGGTGATCTCGGTGACGGTGTAGACCTTATCCTTGACGACGAGCGTGCCGGGGCGGACGATGTCTTCACTCATGGCCGGGGCCGATGGTTGAACGACGCCATTATACCGCATTGGCTCTCATTCGTCGTCCCGAGTACTCGCGAAGCGAGTGCGTGGGGACCTCGCCGAGTGAAGCCGGGTTGAAGCTCCGCCCCCCTATTGTTCCTCATGTGTTTTCGATAAGATAACTGGGATGGAAGCGCACAAGCTGGTGGCTCTCGCCCTGCGTGCCGCCGTGGCCGCCGGCGAAGACATCATGGACGTGTACGCGGCTGGCTTTACGGTCGATCGCAAGGCCGATCAATCCCCTCTGACCGAAGCGGACCGCCGGGCCCATGCCCGCATCACGGAGATGCTCGGCCCGGCCGGGATTCCCGTTCTCAGCGAAGAGGGTCGCGGCATTCCCTACGACGAGCGCCACGCTTGGCCCGGGCTTTGGATCGTGGACCCGTTGGACGGGACCAAGGAGTTCATTAAAAGGAACGGGGAATTCACCGTCAACATCGCTCTCGTCCAGGAGGGACGGCCCGTCTTGGGCGTCGTTTACGCGCCCGCGGCGAATGCCCTTTATCTGGGCGAGACTTCTTTGGGCGGCTTCAAGCTTGCCGCTGAACGGAGCATCTTGCGGGCCATGGTCTCGGAGGGGGAACGCCTGCTTGAACGGTTCGTCCGTCTGGCCGTCAAGCTGCCTTTCGCTCCATCCGGAATTCGCCCCTTCACGGTCGTCGCCAGCCGCAGTCATATGAATCAGGAGACGGAATCCTTCATCGAGGATTTGCGGCGGGATCACGCGGATCTGGAATTGGCTTCGATCGGAAGCTCGCTGAAGCTCTGCCTGGTCGCTGAAGGCACGGCCGATGTCTATCCCCGCTTCGCCCCGACCATGGAATGGGATACTGCCGCCGGCCAGGCCGTGGCCGAAGCATCCGGTGCCCGCGTCGTCTCGGCTCCGAACGGGGCCTCCCTGGCTTACAACAAGCCCGACCTGCACAACCCCTGGTTCATCGTTGTGGGGTCAGGTCTAGAGATTCAAGATTTCTAACTCCGGAAATTCGTCTTTATGCAAATAATTGTCAGAAAGTATCGAGAAATCTTGAATCTCTAGACCTGACCCCTATATGGTAATCAATTCCCGCGTGATCGAGAGGGCTTTGCCGGAGAGACTGTCGATCTCGATGTAGACGGCCGATAAAAACAATCCTTCCTTGGCCGGTTCGAACCTTACCGGCCGCGCCAGCAGGAACTTCTCGATCGCCTGCTCCCGCTGGATGCCGATGACCGAATCGCGGCTCCCGGCCATGCCGGCGTCCGTGATATAGGCCGTGCCTCCCGGCAGGATCCGCTCGTCCGCCGTCGGAACGTGGGTATGCGTGCCCACCACGGCCGAAACCCGGCCGTCCAGGTACCAGCCCAGGGCTTGTTTTTCCGACGTCGCTTCGGCGTGCAGGTCGACCAGGATGCAGGGCGTCTCGCCCCGCAGCTTCTCGACCGCCGCGTCGGCCGTCCGGAACGGGCAGTCGATCGGCTCCATGAAGACCCGCCCCTGGAGGCTGACGACTCCCAGCTTTCGTCCGCCCGGCCCCGAGACGACGACCGTCCCCAGTCCCGGATTCCCCGCCGGGTAGTTCGCCGGCCGCAGCAGCCGCGGCTCCCTCTCCAGGAGGGCGACGCCCTCTTTCTTGTCCCAGATGTGGTTGCCCGAGGTCATAACGTCGAGGACGGCGAAGAGATCCCGGCTGATCTCCTCGGTCATGCCCGCGCCGCCCGCCGCGTTCTCGCCGTTGGCCACCACGAAGTGGGGGGTGTACTTTTCGCGCAGGCCGGGCAGGGCGGCCCGCAGCGCGTTGCGCCCCGGCCGCCCGATGATGTCCCCGATGAACAGAACGCCGGTCTTATCGGGCATATTCGACCGCTCGCATCTCGCGGATGACGGTGACCTTGATCTGGCCGGGGTAGTCGAGCTCGTTCTTGATCTTGGTGGCGATATCCTTGGCGATCAGCGCGGCCCGGTCGTCGGCCACCTTGCCGGCGTCGACCATGATCCGGATCTCGCGTCCCGCCTGCAGGGCATAAGCCTTGGACACACCGTCGAATGACCGGGCCAGCCCCTCGAGCTTTTCCAGCCGCTTGATGTAGGTCTCCAACAGCTCGCGCCGCGCCCCGGGCCTGGCGGCCGACAGGGTGTCGGCGGACTGGACCAGGACCGCCTCGACGGACCCGAACTCGACGTCCCGGTGATGGGAGGCGATGGCCGAGATGACGGCTTCCTTCTCCCCGTACTTGCGGCACAGCTCGACCGAAAGTTCCGTGTGCGTGCCCTCGACTTCCTTGTCCACGGCCTTGCCGATGTCGTGGAGAAGCCCCGCGCGCAGCGCCGTCTGGGTGTCGAGCCCCAGCTCCGTGGCCATGGCCGCCGACAGGAAGGCGACCTCCTTGCTGTGCTGGAGGACGTTCTGACCGTAGCTGGTGCGGTAGCGGAGCCTGCCCAGGAGCTTGATCAGCTCGGGGTGGACGTTCTGGACCCGCAGCTCGTAGGCGGCCGACTCGCCCTCCTGGCGGATCGTCTCTTCGAGCTCGGCCTTGACGTTTTCCACGACTTCCTCGATCCGGGCCGGATGGATGCGCCCGTCCAGGACCAGCCGCTGGATGGCCAGCCGGGCGGCTTCGCGCCGGATCGGGTCGAAGCTCGAAAGAATGACCGCTTCCGGAGTGTCGTCGACGATGATGTCGACGCCGGTGGCCACTTCCAGGGCCCGGATGTTGCGTCCTTCGCGGCCGATGATGCGGCCCTTCATGTCGTCGCTGGGCAGGTCCACGACCGAGACCGTCGATTCGACGACGTGCTCGGCGGCGGAGCGCTGGATGGCGCTGCCGATGATCTCGGCCGCCAGCTGGCGGCTCTTGGCCCGGGTTTCTTCCTCGACCCGCTTCACGGTCTGAACCGCTTCCAGCCGGGCTTCGTCCTCGATCTTCTTGATGATCTGGCCCTTGGCCTCCTCCTGGGTCAGCCCGGAGATGCGCTCGAGCTCGGCCATCTGTTCCTTGACCAAATCGCCGATCTTGGCCTCCTTGACCTCGAGGTCCTTTTCCTTCTGCAGGAGGCGCTTCTCCTTGCCCGAAAGCTCCCTCTCGCGCTGGTCGACTCCCCGGTACTTGCGGTCGAGGGTTTCCTCCTTGAGATTCAGGCGGCGTTCCTGGTCGGTCAGCTTGCGTTTCCGGTCCTGGGTCAGGCGTTCGAACTCGGCGTCGACGGCGGCCAGCTTCTGGCGGCCCGTCTCCTGGGCGTCGCGGATGATCCGTTCGGATTCCTGGCCGGCCTTGGCCCGGATGGCCGCGGCTTCCTGGCCGGCTCCGGCCACGGCCTTGGCGCCGGATTTCCTCTTGATTTGAAAGAACACGGCGGCGATCGCCAGGCCGATAAACAAGCCCAGCAAGCCTGCAACAATAACGTTCATGATCCCTAACCTCCTTCCGCGAGGTCAAGGCGAAGAGAGGGACGGCGCGGTCTACGGCGCGGATTCGTCCCGGCCGCGGTAAGCGCCGTCGGGGGAGAAACGATTCTCCACCCGGTCGATGTCGGATTCCATCTGGCCGAGCACGGCGTCCAGCTGATCAAGCTCCTTCCGGCTGGCGAAGCATTCATCGGCGATATTCATCAGCGCCAGAACGGCGATCTTCAAAGGATCCGAGGAGCGCGACTTCACGGCGATCTCATGCATCTTTTGATCAACGTAGGACGTCAGACGGCCGACGTATTCTTCGTCCTCTTCGCCTTTGACCCGTATCTTATACGTACGGCCAAAGACTTCTATCTCCAGAACCTTGTCCATGGATGTTCCGTCGACATCACAACCCGAGCTTGTCGATCTGGGCGATGATGGCGTCAATTCGTCCCTTCAACGTCTCCCTTTCATTCTCGTATCTTTTCATGTCTTCGTCAAGCCTGGCGGCGCGCTTGGACAGCTCGTCCAAATCCTTCTTTTCGGACCGCAGGTCCTTGATCTGGATCTTGAGCTTCTCGTTTTCGGCGCCGATCTTGTTGATGAACTCGAGAACATGGCCGATCTTGGCTTCCAGGACTTTAAGGCGATCGAGCTCGGTGGTCATCACATTCCTCCTTCGCGGAGCCGGATGCCGAAGGCCGCCTTGAGGGCCTTGACGATCTTCTGCTCGGACTTGTCGACGTCCTCGGCCGTCAGGGTGGCCTTGGGGCTGCGGTAGGCGAAGCGGAGCGACAGCCCCACCTGGCCATCGGGCGCGTGGGGCCCGGCGTAGCGGTCGATGACGTCGAAGCTTTCGAGATAGGGGATATCGAGCTTGGCCAGGACCTGCCGGATCTCGGCGAAGGCGGCGGCCCGGCCAACCCAGAACGACAGGTCGCGGACGACCGCCGGGTACTTCGGCAGGGGGACGAACTCGAAGGGGCGCGGCTTGATTCGGAAGAGCCGGCCGAGGTCGATCTCGGCCGCGAAGACCGGGCCCTTGAGGCCGTAGGGCTCGAGCGGGCCGGGGGCCAGGCGGCCCAGCCAGCCGATCGTCTCGCCCCGGACCTGGACGGCCAGGGCGGTTTCTCCGTCCAGGATCGGCTGGGGCCGGACGAAGAAGCCGGAGCTTTCGTAGCGTAGGGCTTCCAGGACCGACTCGACCGCTCCCTTGACGTGGGCCAGGTCGGTTTCGGCCGGCCGGCTCAGCCAATGGGCCGCGGCCAACGGGCCCGTCGCAAGCAGGCCCAGGGTCAAATCCTCGGCGGCGGCCGTCTCGCCGGCCCAGCGATAGACGTTGCCCGTCTCGAAGATGTGCACGCCTTCCTGGCCGCGGTTGAGGTTCCAGGCGGCGTTTTCCAGGAGCCCGCCAAGGAGGGTGGTCCGCAGCCCGGCGGCCTTGGCCGAGAGGGGATTGCGCAGGGCCACGGCCGTCTTGCCCGCGCCCAGACGGGCGTCCTTCTCCGGTTCGACGAAGCTGGGGTTGATGACTTCGTCGAAGCCGTAGTGGAAGAGGCGGTCGGCCAGGCGCCGCAGCTTCGGTTCCTGGGTCGGAACGGGCTCCAGGACCTGAAGCGGAGGCAGCACCGTCGGGATCTTGTCGTAGCCGAAGAAGCGGGCGATCTCCTCGATCAGATCGGCTTCCCGCTCGATGTCGACGCGATGACTGGGGACCTGGATCATCCAGATGCCCGCGGCGTTGGACCGCAGGCCGAAGCCGAGGTCGGCCAGCGTCTTTTCGATGAAGGCCGGCGGTACGTCGATCCCCAGCAGGTCCGAGGTCCGGCGGGCCCGCAGGGTGATCTCGCGCGGCTTGCGCGGATGCGGGAAGATGTCGATGAGATCCTTGGACGCTTGGCCGCCGAACTCGGCCATGAGCGAAGCGGCCATGCGGGCGGCCAGGGGGGCGAACCCGATGTCGGTGCCGCGCTCGAACCGGTAGGAGGCGTCCGTAAGGACTTCCAGCGCCCGCCGGGTGCGGCGGATCGAGCCCGGGTCGAAGGTCGCGCTCTCGATGAAGATGTCGGTCGTATCGTCGAAGATCCCGGAGTCGCGCCCGCCCATGATCCCGGCCACGGCCGAAGCGTTCTTCTCGTCGGCGATGACCAGCATGTCGGGCGTCAGGGCGATGACTCGGCCGTCGAGGAGCGTCAGCCGCTCGCCCTTCTTGGCCCGGCGGACGAGGATCCGGGGGCCGGCCACGCGGGCCAGGTCGAAGGCGTGCAGGGGCTGGCCCGTGGCGAACAGGACGTAGTTGGTCACGTCGACGACGTTGTTGACCGGGTTGAGGCCCATGGCCTCGACCCGCCGGCGGAGCCAGTCGGGCGAAGGCCCGATCTTGACGCCGCGGACCACCAGCCCGCAGTAGCGGGGGCAGAGGTCGTCGTCCAGGATCTGGACGTCGACCAGCTCGGAGGTCCGGACCGGGAGCTCGACCTGCGGCCAGGTCTTCTCCTTGAGCGGCTTGCCGAAGAGGGTCGCCAGCTCGCGGGCCATGCCCAGGTGCCCCAGCGTGTCGGGCCGGTTGGCGTACGTCTCGACATCCATGACGACATCGCCGGCCTTCTCCTCCCAGGCCTCGGGGATGAGGCCGATCATGGTCATCTTGTCGAGCAGGGTTTTCAGGGGGACGTCGACGTCGACGAAGTCCTTGAGCCAGTCCAGTGAGATTTTCATCGGAGCGTGAACTGCCTGTTGAAGCGGAGGTCGTTTTCGTAGAAGTAGCGGATGTCGGGGATGCCCAGGGAGAACATGGCCAGGCGGTCGATGCCCATGCCGAAGGCCCAGCCCGAGTACCGCTCGGGATCGATGTTGACGTTCTTGAAGACTTGCGGGTCGACCAAGCCCGAGCCCAGGATCTCCTTCCAGCCCGTGCCGCCGCAGACCCGGCAGGCCGGATCCTTCTGGCCGCACTGCAGGCATTCGATGTCGACCTCGGCCGAGGGCTCGGTGAAGGGGAAGTAGCTGGGCCGGAAGCGGACCTTGGTCTTCTCGCCGAACAGCCGCTTGAGGACGTACTCCAGGGTGCCTTTGAGGTGGGCGAAGGTGACGCCCTCGTCCACGACCAGGCCTTCCATCTGGAAGAACATGGCGGCGTGGGTCGGGTCCGGCGTTTCCTTGCGGAAGACCTTGCCCGGGATGATGATCCGGATGGGCGGCCTGCGCTTCTCCATGACCCGGATCTGGACCGGCGAGGTGTGGGTCCGCAGCATCAGGTCGTCGCCGACGTAGAGCGTATCCCACTGGTCCCGGGCCGGATGGTTGGGCGGGAAGTTGAGGGCGCCGAAGTTGTAGAAGTCGGTCTCGATCTCCGGTCCGTCCTCGATGGCGAAGCCCATATCCAGGAAGATCTTCTCGATTTCCCGCTGGAAGAGGCGCAGGGGGTGGGCGGCGCCGTAGGGCCGCCGCTCGCCGGGCAGGGTCGGGTCCGGGGCGGAATCCGCCCCGGCCTTGGCGGCGGGGGCGGCCTCCGCCAGCCGGGCGGCGATGGCGTCCAGAACGGACTGGGCTTCCGTCTTGAGGGCGTTGACCAGGCGCCCCGCCTCGCGCTTGGCCTCGGCGTCGACGGTTTTGAGATCCTCGAAAAGAAGGGTCACGACGCCGCGCTTGCGGCTGAGGAACTCGTTGCGCAGCTCCTCCAACGAGCGGGGATCCCGGATTTGTTCCAGGGCCTCCGTCAGACGGCGGCTATGGGCCTCGATCCGGGCCTTCAGCTCGTCAAGGTTGGGCGACGGCATCTTTGGCTTTCGCCGCGATGCGGCCGAATGCCTCGGGCGCGTTCACGGCCAGCTCGGCCAGGACCTTGCGGTCCAGATCGATCCCGAGCTTTTTCAGACCGTTGATGAACCGGCTGTAGCTCACCCCGTTCTGCAGGGCGGCGGCCTTGACCCGAATGATCCAAAGACGGCGGAAGTCGCGCTTGCGCGCCCGCCGGTCGCGGTAGGCGTACTGCAGGGCGTGCTCGACCGCTTCCATGGCGCTCCGCTTGTTGGAGCCCCTGGCGCCCCAGAAGCCCTTGGCCAGCTGGAGCGTTTTGATGCGGCTGTTCTTTCTCTTGGGTCCGCGTTTGACTCTCGGCATGATCGTTCTCCCTTAGAACTCGTAAGGCAGCATCTTCTTGACCGCAGGCATGTTGGTCTTGTCGACCAGCGCCTTCTTGCCCAAGCCGCGCTTGCGGTTGGACTCTTTCTTGGTCAGGATGTGGCTCTTGTTAGCCTTCTTGTGGGTGACCTTCTTGCGGGCGGTTACCTGGAACCTCTTGTGGGCTCCCCGGTGTGTTTTTAGCTTTGGCATCTTTGCCTCCTGTTTTGGTCGGTACGAGGAGGGCCGACACGGCCCAGTCCAATCTCCGCGGGCCCCCGTCCAGCTTGCCCAGTCCGTCGCAGTCCTGGGCGACCTTGTCCAGGACCTGATGGCCGAGCTCGGGGCGGGATTTCTCGCGGCCCCGCAGCATGACCGTGATCTTGACCTTGTTGCCTTCCTCCAGGAACCGCTTGACGTGCTCCAGCTTGAAGGCGTAGTCGTGGATCGAGATCTTGGGCCGGAACTTGATCTCCTTGATCTGGACCTGCTTCTGGTGCTTCTTGGCCTCGTGTTCCTTTTTGTGGAGCTCGTAGAGGAACTTGCCGTAGTCCATGATCCGGCAAACGGGCGGCTGGGCCGCCGGGGCAATTTCGACCAGGTCCATGCCGCGCTGGCGGGCGAGAGCGAGGGCATCGGCGCCGGACATGACGCCCAGCGGCTTCTTCTCGTCGTCGAGCACGCGGATCTCGGGGTTCCGGATCATCTCGTTGGTCCGGTGCGGATGCTGCTTGGTCGGGGGCGGAAACGGGTGTCTGCGGTAAATGGGGGCTCCTCCTTAGAAAATTCGCATAAATTTATAGGTCTACGGTCAGGGACCGCTTATCGACCAGGGAACGAACCCGGGCCAGCAGGGCGGCGGTGTCGACCGCCCCCTTGTCGCCCTGCCCGTGCACGCGCAGGGAGGCGGTGCCGGCCGCGGCTTCCTTGTCGCCGACGATGAGCAGGAGCGGGATCTTGTGGGTCTCGGCGTCGCGGATCTTGTAGCCCAGCTTCTCCCGCCGCAGGTCGGCCATGGGGCGCAGGCCTTGGGCCCGGCACATGTCGGCCAGCTTCTCGGCGTACTCGCCGTGGCGCTCGGCGATCGGGATGACGGCCATCTGGACGGGCGCCAGCCAGAGCGGGAAGTTGCCGTTGTAGTGCTCGATGAGGATGCCGAAGAACCGCTCCAGCGAGCCCATCAGGGCCCGGTGGACCATGTAGGGCTGGTGCTCCTTGCCGTCCTCGCCGATATAGGTCATGCCGAAGCGGGCCGACATGTTGAAATCGAACTGAATGGTGGTGCACTGCCACAGCCGGCCCAGGGCGTCCTTGACCTTGATGTCGATCTTGGGGCCGTAGAAGACGGCTTCGCCCTCCATCCGCTCGTAGGGCAGGCCGCGGGTCTCCAGCGCCTTGACCAGCGAGGCCTCGGCCTGGCACCAGCGGTCGTCCGAACCGCAGTACTTCGTCAGGTTCTTGGGATCGCGGACGGACAACTCGATCTTGTTCTCGGCGAAGCCGAAGTCGGCCAGGATGGACAGCGAGAAGTCGAGGACCCGCAGGATCTCGGCTTCGATCTGTTCGGGCGTGCAGAAGATATGGGCGTCGTCCTGGGTGAAGCCGCGGACCCGGAGCAGGCCGTGCAGGGTGCCGCTGCGCTCGTAGCGGTAGACCGTGCCCAGCTCGGCCCAGCGCAGGGGCAGGTCGCGGTAGGACCGCATCCGGGTCTTGTAGACCTGGATGTGGAGCGGGCAGTTCATCGGCTTCAGGTAGTAATTCTGCCCGTCGATATCCATCGGCGAGTACATGCCGTCCTTGTAGAAGTCGAGGTGGCCGCTCGTTTGAAACAAGACTTCGCGGGCGATGTGAGGGGTGTAGAGGATGTCGTAGCCGCCGGCCCAGTGCCGCTCCCGCCAGTATTGCTCGATGATGGCCCGGATGCGGGCGCCCTTGGGGTGCCACAGGATCAGGCCGCCGCCGAGGTCCTCCGAGGTGCTGTAGAGGTCGAGCTCGGGCCCCAGGCGCCGGTGATCGCGCTTGCGGGCCTCCTCGAGCAGGACGAGATGGCTCGCGAGTTCCGCGGCGGTGGGGAAGACGGCGCCGTAGATGCGCTGCATCTGGACATTGCGCTCGTCGCCCTTCCAGTAGGCGCCCGAGACGGACAGGAGCTTGAAGTGCTTGAGAAGGCCGGTCGAGGCGACATGCGGGCCGAGGCAGAAGTCGACGAAGCCGTCCTGGCTGTAGGTGGAGACGATGTCGCCGCCTTTTTCCCGGATGAGCTCGACTTTGAGGGTCTGGCCGCGCTCGCTGAAGAGGCGGACGGCCTCCTCCTTGGAGATTTCCCGGCGGACGATGGGGATATTGCGCTCCGCCAACTCGTGCATGCGGGCTTCGATGGCGGCCAGGTCGTCGGAGGAGAAAGGCTCGGTCCGCAGGAAGTCGTAGTAGAATCCCGTTTCCACGGCCGGGCCGATGCCCGCCTGCGTCCCGGGGAAGAGGTCCAAGACGGCATGGGCCATCAGATGCGCGGCGCTGTGGCGCAGGGTGTCGATGTCCGGCCCCTGGGGGGCTGTCTTGTCGTCGTTCATCATTTCGTCCGTTTCCTTCGTTCGTCGCGGGCGCATGCCGTCCGAGCCCGGATCGGAGAGACCCTGGCCTCAAATACGCCCGGTCGCAAATCCCCTTCGTTCATGGAGAAATCCGGCCCGGCCATCAATAAAACGCGGCCGTTGCGGCTGAAGACGTGAGGCGAGCCATTTTATTCAAACCGTTTTCATAGCTTGCGGCGCGAGTGGTAGGCGCGGAGGGGATTGAACCCACGACCTCTTCCGTGTCAGGGAAGCGCTCTCCCACTGAGCTACGCGCCTGTATTTCAACGCTTTAAAGCGCGCATAGTCTAATAAAAACGGCCTTGGAGGTCAAGGAAAAAGAGGTTTCGGCCCCCCATACCCCGAACCCTAGGATAAGGCTAGGCGAAGTTATAGGATTCACCGTAGGAAAGGTATAATCAACATATGGTGGGGATTCTATCCGACTCGCATGACAACCTGGACGCCGTCCGGGAAGCCGTCCGCCTGTTTCGGGCGGCGGGCTGCGATTTGATCATCCACGCGGGGGACTTCGTGGCCCCGTTCGCGGCCAAGGAACTGGCCGGGGCGGGATGCCCGGTTAAAGCCGTTTTCGGCAATTGCGACGGGGAAAAAAATGGGCTTCGGGCGGCCCTCAAGCCCTTTGGGACGATCCAGGAACCGCCGCTCGCCTTGGAGCACGGAGGGCGAAAGATCCTGGTCGCCCACTTGAACGTTTACCTGGATCAATACGTCAAAAGCGGCTTGTATGAGGTTGTCGTGTACGGCCATACCCACAGGGCGGTGGTTCGGAGGGCGGGGAAGACGCTTATCATCAACCCGGGGGAGACGGGCGGCTGGGTGACCGGAAAGAAATCGATCGCCCTTTACGATCCCGCGGCCGACGAAGTGGAAATCATCGGGGTCGGATAAGACCAAGATCCGGC
>JAQULS010000070.1:12545-17172 GCA_028749235.1 Acidobacteriota bacterium
ATTGCGAGCGCTCGCCGGAGGCGAGAACGCGGTAACCTATGGGAGATCCCTCGCCGAGCCTCGGGCTGACGGTATGTCTTTTCTTTTCTTAATTATAACGGTTGAGGACCTCGACGAGCTCGTCGGGCGAGCAAGTCGCGGTGCCGATCTTGCCTACCACCACTCCGGCGGCGGCGTTGGCGATGACCGCGGCCTCCAGGAGCGAAGCTCCCGCCAGCACCGCGAGCGCGGCGGCCGCTATGACCGTGTCGCCGGCGCCCGTGACATCGAACACTTCGCGGGCGATGGTCGGAATATGCACCGGGGGCTTTCCTTTTTCGAACAGCGACATGCCCTGCTCCCCCCGCTTGATGATCAAGTAGACCGTCTCGATCAAGGCCAGGATCTCGCGACCGGCCCGCTCGACCTCGGCGTTCGTCAGGCAGGCGTGCCGGACGACCTTGGCGGCTTCATGGTGGTTGGGCGAAATGAACGTGATCGGCGAGTAAACCGTGAAGTTCTCCACCTTCGGATCGACGAAGACGGGAATGCGGCGGTCCCGGGCCAGCGGCAGGATCTTTTGCATCAGGGACCGGGTGACGATGCCCTTGTTGTAATCCGAGACAATGATCCCCTCCGGCTCGTCCTTCCGGATGAAGGCCAGGATGCGGGCTTCGATCTCGGCCGGAACGGGCTTCTTGCGCTCCTGATCCACCCGGACGACCTGCTGGTGATGGGCGATGATCCGGGTCTTGACCGTGGTCGGGCGGCCGTCCTCGACCATGATGCCCCGCGTCTCGGCCGCGTTGCGTTTGATCCATACTCCCTCGGCGTCGTCGCCGACTAACCCGACCAGCACGGGACAAGCGCCCAGCCCGGCCAGGTTGCGTTCGACGTTTCCGGCCCCGCCCAGCGCCTGGGTGCTGCGCTGGACCTCGACCACCGGGACGGGGGCCTCGGGCGATATGCGCGAAACGCTGCCCCAGATGTATTTGTCCAGCATCAGATCGCCAAGAACGAGAACGCGCCGGCCGCGGAATTTCCGGACCAGGCGCCGCAGTTTGGCGGTATCACAGGTGATCATGGTCGGTCCTTACTGAAAAAGATGACATTGGAGGCGATCCAGGGGACTTCGGCGCCGAGCGGCGTCCTTTCCCTCAGGAAGACCTCGACCCGATAGGATCCGGGATCGTTCGTCTCGAAAACGAGCTCGGGCCCGGAGCCCGAGGCGACCGTGATCCCGGCGCGGAGAAGCCGCGTCTCGTGGGCGAAGGCGAACGGCGTCCGCGCGATCAGGCGGACGGGTCCGTCCGCGTCTCTCTCCGGACCGACGGCGATCGTTCCGCCCATGGGCACGATTTTACCAGAATGAACGGCCCAAAAGCGAAAGCCGTCAGCTTCCGCCGCCGCCTCGACGGCATTATAGAAGAGCCCTCCCTTAAGGGCCTGAAAGACCTGGCGCCGGGCGGCCTCGAAATCCGCGGCCGCGGGCTCGTCGAGCAGGACATGCAGGCGGAACAGCCGGCCCAGCGCGCCGTAGGCGAAATGAGCGTCGGAGGCAAAATAGCCGCGGACCGGGCGGTCGACTCCCCAGCGGTCCCAAGCCGCCGTTTCGCGCCGGGGCCGGCCGACAAGCGCCAGCAGGGCGGCGTCCGGCCGCGCGAGCAGAAGGGGAGCGAAAAGAAGGGTCCGTGCCGGAGCGCGCTTGACCACGGCATCTCCGTTCTGTATCTCCAACCCGGAATATCCCGCCCAGTCCCCCCATGACCAGGCGGTCTTGGAGTAAGGGTGGGCCAGGACCGTGAATCCGCCCAGTGCGGCGGCCTCGCCGGCCGCGAGCTCGGCCGTACCGCTGAAATCCCGGTCGGGCGGGTCGAAGCCCATGGCCACGAGGTGCCCGCGGCTTGAGGAAATCTCGGTGCCCGCCAGGATGAGCACGCCGTCTTTGCGGCCCGCCGCGAGAAGCGTCTCGCGGTTGGGCGAACCGTGATCCGTCAGGATGACGAAATCCAGGCCCTCGCCGGCCGCGGCGGCGGCGATGTCGTCGACCGTGCCGTGGCCGTCCGAGAAGCGGCTGTGCAGGTGATAAACGCCCTCGATCTCGAAGTCCTGCGGGGCGGCCATCCCGGCGGCCGCAGCGGGGACGGAGCCCGCGTAGCGCCGGAAGGACAAGCCCCGCCAGCCCAGCCAGAGGATGTAGCCGGCCAGGAGGAGCAGGCCCGCGCGGCGCAGGATCCGGCCGGGCTTCATGCCTTCGGCTCGCCGGCCCATGGGGCGAAGGGAAGGGAGACAAGGAGGAGAAAGAGCTGGGTAACCTCCGAATCGCCGAAGTTGTACTCGAAGAATCCGGCTACGAGAAGAAGCGCCAGGGCGCCCAGTCCGGCCGCGGCCAGAGGCCGTACGGCGGGGCCTCCCGTTCGAAAGCGTTTGAAGAGAGCGACGGCGGCGGCGGCCAGGAAGGCCAGCCAGGCTGCCAGGGCCGGGAGCCCGCGCTCGGCGGCGATTTGGAGATAGTTGTTGTGCAGATGGACGCTCTTTTGGGCATAGTCGCTGAGCCCGTACGCGGGGTCGGAAAACAGCTCGTCGACGGTGTCGGGGCCGGTGCCGAAGAGGGGCTTCTGGCCGATGACCTTGAGGCCCATGCGGGCGTATTCGATGCGGGCGTAGCTGGACGGGTCGCTGCGATCGAAGATGCTGAGGACGCGGGATTTCACAACCCCGGGCGCGGCGAAATAGAGAAGCGCGGCCGCGATGGGGGCGAGAATGAGCGCCTTGGGCTTCCAGAGGGCCAGGAGCAGGACGACCGCCGCGCCGACGCCCAGCCAGGCGTTGCGGGTCAGGGTCATGAGGAGCGCCGCGCCGGACGGGACGAGGATCGCTCCCCAAACCAGGCGAACCCGGCCCTTGCCGAAAAGCGCCAGGGCCAGGGCGAAGACGATGAAGAGCCCCACCAGGCCGGCCTGGGTCATATAGTGGCTCATGAAGCCTTCGATCCGTTGGTCGGGCTTATCCCGGCCGAGGAATTGAATGACGGCCATGACGGAGGCCGCCGTGCCCGAGGCCAAGAGCGCGGCCAGAGGGAATTTCAGGTCGGCGAACCGGCGAAAGGCGGCCATGACGAGCGGAATGAGAAGAATGAGCAGCAGATCGCGCGTGTCCTTGAAGCTCGTCCGGGGATCGATGGATACGGCGGCCGCCGCGAGCGACCAGGCCGCATAGGCCAGGAGCGGCCAGAAGAACGCCGGGACCGAGAACCGGATGTCCCGGCGGACGAGCAGCCAGGCCCATGGGAGGAGGGCCAGAAGCCAGAAGCCCTGGTTCAGGCTGATTGAGATCATCGCAAAGAGGATGGCGGCCGTCGCAGTCGCCAATAAGGCGATCTCTAGCGGCCCTCGGGCCGCCGGCTTGGCGGGCAAAACATTCGCGTTCATTGAAATTCAGTATAACAAAGAATAGGGGTACAGTTACCTAATTCTCGAATTCGAGTCGCGAGATGGGGACACAACCGCGGCAGGATATGGGGAAAAAAGGTACTGTACCCCAATTCTTAAGCCCGTTCCCCTATTAATTTAAAGCAGGCGGCGGCGGCTTCGGCCGGAGTGATGGACATGAGGCAGCGGTAGTCCGCCGTGACGCAGACACGCTGGGGGCACGGCCGGCAGGCCATCTCTTTTTGCAGCAAAATCGCCCTTCCCTCCGTCCTCCAGGGGGCGAAATGGGCCGGCAGAGTGGGCCCGAAAAAGGCCACCAGAGGGATCGGAGTGGACGCCGCGATGTGCATCGGTCCGCTGTCCGGACCGACAAACACGGCGGCTTGGCTCATGAGCTCCCGCATTTCAATCAAGTTGAGCCGCCCCGTCAGCCCCGCGACCCGGGCTCCCGCTCCGGCCCGGGCGATCACGTGCTCCTGGCGGGCGCGGTCGTCCGTCCCGCCGATCAGGGCGACCCGGAAGCCCGGCCGTTCGACCAGCGCCGCCGCCAGCGCGGCATGGCGATCGCCGCCCCAGTCGCGGAAGGCATTGCCGGCGCCGATATGCTGGACGGCGAACCGCTTGGCGGCCAAGCCGAGCTCCTCCATGACGGCGCGCACCCGCGCTTTTTCTTCGGCCGTCGCCTCCGGCAGTTGATAGGGAGGAAGGGCCGCGTCGTCGAAGACAAGGCCCAGGGCGCGAACGAGCGAGGCGTGCGATTGGACGCTGTGCAGGGCGCCCTGCTCCGGGCTGCGCGGCACGCGCCGGTCGTAGAGAAAGCCCTTGCCGCGGATCGCATACCCGATCTTGAGCTTAGCCCCGGAGAAGGCGGTGATCCAAGAGGCCCGCGGGCCGCCGTGGAAATCGAGCACGACGTCGAAACGTTCGCGGCGGATGTCCCGCAGCAGGCCGAGGAAGGCGCCCCGGTCCTGCTTGGCCGGAACGGCCAGGACGCGGTCGACGGCCGGCAAGCCCTCGACCAGGCGGCGATAGGGTTCTTCGATCAGGTACGTCAGGTGGACGGCGGGCCAGAACGATTTGAGCAGGGCCACGGCGGGCGTCGTCATGACGACATCGCCGATGCGGCGCAGGCGGAGCAGGAGGATCTTTCGCGGCCGGTCGGGTTCAGCTTTGGATCGGCCGGTCGGGCTCAATCGTGGCCTCTTCGATGATCATGA